>JASHPB010000173.1 GCA_030038355.1 Candidatus Binataceae bacterium | reverse complement strand
GCGTTGAAGCCGCCGTCAATCGGTACCGCGACTCCAGTGATGAACGCGGCCTGGTCGCAAGCGAGGAAGGTCGCGAGTGCCGCCACTTCTTCGGGCTTTCCGTTGCGGCCGAGCGGATGCATCATGCCGCTGCGCGCCCAAATCTGCGACGACCCGCCAGCCGGGAGGAAGTTGCAGTTTTCCGCGATCGGTGTCTCAATCACGCCCGGGCAAATCGTGTTGCAGCGAATCTTCTGACGCGCGAAGTCGAGCGCGATTCCCTTCGACATGATCACCACCCCGCCCTTCGCCGCCTGGTACGCGCCGAGATTCGGCACGCCCTCGATTCCGGCACCGCTCGCAGTGTTGATAATGACGCCGCCGCCCTGTTTGACCATGTGCGGAATCGCGTACTTGCAGCCGAAGAACACGCCCTTCAGGCAGACGTCGACCACCCAGTCCCATTCCTCTTCTGTCGTATCGACGACGTTCTTCGGCACGTAAACGCCGGCGTTGTTGAACAGGATGTCGAGGCGGCCAAAGATTTCCACTGTCTCCTCGACCATGCGCTGAACTTCCGCGCCCACGCGGACATCGACGGCGATCGATTTCGCGTTTCCTCCCGCGTGGCCGATCTCGGCGGCGGTGTTGGCCGCGGATTCCGTGCGCACGTCGGCGACCATCACCTTGGCGCCCTCCTCGGCGAATCGAATTGCGCTGGCGTGGCCGATTCCGGAGCCCGCGCCCGTGATCAACGCGACTTTATCTTTGAGCAGCATGAGAACCTCCCGGGCCGTGGCGCGGCCCTTCGGATGCGACGATTGTCACGATTCGACGAATTTTGAAAGCGGCGCCGTCGCGCCCTACGTAGCCAGATCTGATGCACCACAAGCTACGAGACTCGAAGTCAAGTCCCCTATTGCACCAAGTAAGCAGCAGCTTGAGAACAGATGCGGGGAACTGCGGCGCTATTCGAAACGATGTTGAATCAGCTGCTGGGCTGCTCATAGCGGCGTCGCCGAGCCTGGCACCTCGTTCCGCGAGTGCAATAATTGTCCGGAGCTGATGGTCGTGCCGCCCGGAAGCTTCAAGATGGGAAAGTATCCGGACCAGCATCGAGTGATGATCTAGAACGCCTTTGCGATTGGTCAGTTTCCAGACACACGTGACGAGTGCGCGAGCTTCGTTTCCGCTAGCGGTTACAACGCGGGCGACAAGTGGAAGATTCCTGGTATCGCGCAGACCGTTAAAGATCCGGTCGTCGGCGTCGATTGGGACGACGCTGAAGCATATCTGAAATGGCTCGGCCAGAAGACCGGGAAACACTATCGCCTGCCCTCCGAGGCCGATTACCAGTATGCGGAGCGTGCGGGGCGATCACCCAGTCTTGGTGGGGAGACAGCGACGACGAGAATTGCAAATACGGCAACCGCAGTCAGTGCGACCACGCCAGCGGTCAGCTCACCTCTAAGATGGGCGCTTATCCAGCCAACGGTTTTGGCTTCTACGACACAGCGGGCAAGGTGTGGGAATGGACCGCGGACTGCGGCAATTGGGACTCGAATTACGTGACCAGCATCCTTGCCGGAGCGCCCATCGACGGTTCGGCATGGATGACGGGAAAGTACAGCAATCGGATCATGTGCGGCGGCTATTAACCCGATGACTCGACGACATGCGCTTTGCTACCGCGGCTCCGAGTCGGCCACCTAGCGCTATCAAACGATCGGTTTCCGTGTCGCTCTCAGTTTGTGCAGGTCGAGGTTGAACTGTGGTAGCCAGCATCTTGGAGATCGCAATCGTCGCAATCCTGATCGCGGGCGCGGCTGGCGCGGATGCACACGCCGGACGCAATCCGTGCTCGCTGCTTACCGCCGCCGCTATCGCAGCATTGACGGGCGGGCCGGTGACCAAGCTGTCGAACGCGCGGGCGTTCCGGCGCAGATGGCTTCCGAGCAGTGCGACTACTCGACGGCAGACAACGATCAGATCACTCTGAGGGTCAGCGGCGGACGTGCCGACTTCGAGCGAATCGTCAAGCAGATTCGCGATTTGAGGCGGCTGAGCGGCGTCGCTGACGCTGCCTACGAGAACCAGTCTCAGGAGCATTGGTGCAGGTATAGGTGCTCAAGGGCGGGTACTCTTTTAACTCTCGACTTGACCCGCCGAGCCGGCGCATCCGGCTGGGTGCTGCAGATGGCGCGCACGGCCGCGAATCGGCGCGGGAAGCAGTCAGGCGCTGCGGCGCCGCGGCGAGGCAGCCGGCGTGCGGTGCTCGTTCCAGACGGCGAGGCCCCGTTCGCCCGGAAAATCGGCGAGATGACGTTCGACGGCCGCTGCGTCGCCGTAAGAGTCAGCGCGAGTGACGATATGGATGGCGAGCGCCGCGAACGGCAAGTAGATGAAGACGCTCGCCCACGCGATCTCACTCGCGCCAATCGAGAACAGCATCGTGATGCCGAAGATCGCGATTCCCACGTATAACGCTGGTCCGAGCAGCGCCCGCGACGGCATCGATGGGAGAACACCGAATGGTCGCTCGACGCGGCGGTTGATGAACGCGTCGAGTAACACAAAGATCGCGATCGTGATCGCGGCCGCGAAATACCATCCGAGATAGTTGCTGATCGGCACACCGAAGTGCGGACCTGGCGGGTCGTACCAGAAAATCTTGCCGAGAAACCATCGGTCGCCTAGCACACTCAGCGGATCGACCACCCAGTCGATCATCACCATGAATAGCGCCGCCATCAGCCAGACGCGCGGCGCGCGCCGAATCTTCCATGTGTCGAGCAGGCGCACATCGGCACCACGGCGATGGAGCGGCGCACTCAAGAGCAGCGCGACCGTGTAGCTCGCGAAGCCGAGAAACGTGAACGAGAGCGAATCCATGAATGGCACGCCGAACACCCAGATTTCGCGGCCACGCGTCGCCTCGATGTAGTGATAAAGCCCGAATGGAAAGCCGTTATGCACCGAGCACCACTCGCACGCGAGCGACACGCAATAGGTGAGGGCCGCGAAGAGCAGCGACGTACGGAGTCCGAAGGTGACGATCGAGATGAAGAGAAAGCTCGCAAGGAAGACGAAGACGTACGGCCGAAGCGCGATCGTCGATAGCAACAGATGCATCGCGAGCGCTCCCTAAGCGGCTGAGCGGGCCGCTCCCGTCGCGCGGAAGAATTCGATCGCGCGCCGGATCGGCTCGTCAACCGGGCCCGCCTCGTAGCCAAGCTCGGAGCGCGCCTTCGTCGAATCGAAGAACATGCGCTTTCGCGCCATGCGCACCTCGGTGAGGCTCGCGCGCGGCGCGCGCCGCGTGACGGTACGTGACACGGCCTCAGCGCCGAGCGCGAATCCGTAGGCGACGGCATAGGGAATCCGGACGCGTGGCGCGCCAAGACCGGACAGCGTGGAGAGCCGCTCGAACAACTCCTTCAGCGTGAGATTCTCGCCGCCGAGGATGTACTTCTCGCCGATTCGACCGCGCTCTGCCGCCAACAAATGACCGCGCGCGACATCGACAACGTCGGCGAGGTTGAGGCCCGTGTCGAGATACGCGGGCATCCTGCGGTTCAGAAAATCGACGATGATCCGTCCAGTTGGCGTGGGCTTGTAATCGTACGCGCCGATCGGTGTTGACGGATTGACGATCACGACGGGCGCACCTTCGCGCGCGGCCTTCATTGCCTCCTGCTCGGCGAGAAATTTCGATCGCTTGTAATGCCCAGGCATGTCGGCGAGCGCGACTGGCGTATCCTCGCGTCCCAATCCGCCGTGCGGAATGCCGAGCGCTCCTACTGTGCTGGTGTGCACGATGCGCTTCACACCGGCCGCGCGCGCAGCGCGAATGATGTTAATCGTGCCCTCGACGTTGGTCGCGTACATCGGCGCCGAATCGGTGAGCCAGAGCCTGTAGTCCGCCGCGACGTGATAGACCTCGTCGCATCCGGCAGTAGCGTGCTCGACTGCCGCCGCTTCGCGCAGATCGCCGCGCACGAGTTCCGCATCAACGCCGCTCAGCGCGCTCAGGTCGGCGCTCTCGCGCACGAGAGCCCGCACATGATCGCCACGCGCGACGAGCGCGCGCACGACGTGGCATCCGACGAAGCCATTCGCACCTGTTACGAGTGCCGTCTTGGAAGCCATCGTCATCCGCCGATGCGCGCGGCGACTGTCGCTGCCGCGTTGTTACCGGAAATCACCGCGCTCTCGATCGTCGCGGGCAGGCCGGTCTGAATCCAGTCGCCGGCGAGAAAGAAGTTCGCAATCGGCGTGCCGGTTCCCGGGCGGAGCTGGTGCGAGCGCAAATCGGGCGCCATCGTTGCCTGCTTTTCCTTGAGCACGAGGGCCTTCAGAAGTTTTGCCTCGCGCGACGCGGGAATCATCCGATGGAGATCGGCAAGGACCGTCTCGAGCAGCTCAGCGTTGGAATTATCGACGATCTTGCGCGCGCCGCTGATCACGAAGCTGAGATAGCCGGGATGTGATTGGCCGTGCAGATCGAAGATGCGCCGCTTGTTGAAGAGCCACTGCGTGGTCGCGCCGACGAATCCGACGAAGGCCGAATCGGTAACCGGGCGATCAAACCATGCGTGCACGCAGACGATTGGCGAAGTTGAAAGATCCGCGAAGCGCGCGAAGAACGGATCGCCCACGGCATTCTCCGGCAGGAAGCGCAGCAGATGATGGGGAGGCACGGCCGCGATGAAATTTGAAGCGCCGAGTCGGCGCCCGTCGCGAAGTCGCACGCTCGCGATCCGTCCCTCGGCGCCGAGCTCCAGCGCCTCGACAATCGCGCGTGGCTCGACAAGTCCGCCGGTCTGCTCGATGATCTCGCTCGCACCTTTGCAGTAAAGCTCGCTGAGCCCGACCTTGGGATAGACGAATGCTGAATCGGCGCGGCGGCCAAAGAACGCACGCTTGAGCACCTCGACGAAGAGCGCGGCGGACGAGACCGTCGGCTCGTCGTTCAGCGTCGCAACCGCGATTGGATACCAGAACGTTTCGCGCGCGCGCGCGCCTTGGCCGAGCGTAGCGACAAGATCAGCGACTGTGAGGCGAGTCAGCTCCACATATCCGCGGCGATGCATCGCGAGCAGCTTCATAGCGGCGCGCATCGCACTGATTCGCTCGCCGATGCTCAGATGTTTGTAGCGCATCAGCGCAGCCGCCATGTGCATGGGACCCGGCAGGCGCGCGGTACGAACGGTCGCGCTCTTCCCCGGTCCATCGAAGATCTCGATTTCGAGATCCTGGTGAAAAGCGAGCTGGTCGCGCGAGCCGACGCGCGCCAGGAAGTCGAGTGTCGCCCGGTAGCATCCCATCAGCACGTGCTGCCCGTTGTCGACCAAATCTCCAGTTTCGGAATCGGCAAAGGAGTAGGCGCGGCCGCCAGGCGCGGGCTTTCGCTCGAGCACCGCGACGCGAAAGCCCTTGTCCGCCAGCGCGACGCCGGCTGAAAGTCCGGCGAAGCCGGCGCCGATGATGACGACGTCCTTCGCCTCGAACATTGCTCTTCTTTACCCGCGCAGCGCGCCCAGCCGCCCGCTCGCCCACGCGCGGCCGACGAGGTAGAGCTTGCGCGGCGCGGAAAGGCTAAGCCGTCCGTCGAAGACACGGTAGTTGGATTTGACGATGCGATCGAGCAGCGTGCCGTAGATGAGCCGCATCGCCTCTGCCGTGACTAACGACGAGCGATCTTCGTTGGGCAGCGCGGCTTCGGCGCGAGCGTAGAAGGTGCGCGCACGCGTCGCCTCGAATTCCATCAGCGCGACAAAATTAGCGCTGTACACTCCATGCAGAATGTCATCTTCGCTCACACCGAACTGCGAGAGGTCTTCGAGCGGCAGGTAGATGCGTCCCCGCCCGGCATCCTCCTGCACGTCACGCATGATGTTGGTGAGCTGCAGTGCGATACCGAGATTTTCGGCGTAGTCGCGCGCCGCGGGATTGCTGTAGCCGAAAATTTCGATGCACATCAGGCCGACGGTTGACGCGACGCGATAACAAAAGAGGCGGAGATCCGCGAAGGTGCGGTAGCGCTTCCGCGTCAGATCCATCTCGACGCCCGCGATGAATTCGTCGAAATGCTGGCGCCGAATGTTGAAGCGACGGGCGCTGTCCGCCAGCGCACGCGAAATCGCGCGCGTCGGAGTGCCGTTGTATACGCGCTCAAGCTCCTCCCGCCAGCTCCTCAGCAGGTCAGCGGGATTGTCGAACCTCTCATCATCGGAGATGTCGTCGAGGAAGCGGCAGAACGCATACAGCGCGTGCAGCGCGCGCCGGCGCTCGGCAGGCAGAAGCATGAACGCGTAGTAGAAGTTGGAAGACGAGCGTCTGGTGACCAGCGCGCAGCGCTCGTAGTCGGCGTCGAGCGACGTATGCGCAGGCTCGAGCCCGGCGCGCTCGAGTTGATCGGAATCAGGCTTCAAGGCGTCCACGGATTGCACCCCATGCTACCCTTAAAACATCCCACTTACCGAGCTTCGGCCGATGGGCAAAGACGTCGTAGTTGACGCGCTCGATCGCGCGGAGAATCGCGAGGCCGCCGCCAGCGAACATCAGAATATCGCGGCTCAGGCGCCGATCGACGAGGCGATGAAGCTCGGCGCCTTCTTTCAGCATCGCGCGCGCGACGCCGACCTCATGGCGCATCAGCCCGATGAACTTCGTCGTGACGCGATCGAGATCGCTCGCAGCGATATCGAAGCGCGCAAGATCGGAGCGCGGGATGTAGATGCGGCCCTTGGCGCGATCGATCGCGACGTCCTGCCAGAAGTTCGCGAGCTGAAGACCGCTGCATACAAGATCGGAGAGGCGCTGCCGCTCGGCGTCGCGATAACCGAAGAGATAGAGCACGAGGCGGCCAACAGGATTCGCGGAATTGCGCGCGTAGCCGAGCAAACTCTCGAGGGTGTCGAAGCCCTGGAAATTCACATCCGAGCGAAACGCCACGAGGAGATCGGCGAACGGCTCACGAGGAATGTTGAAGCGGCGCACCGTGTCCGCCAGCGCGACGAAAACCAAATGACGCGGTGCGCCGGCATAGGCTGCATCGAGCTGACGTTCCCAGTCATCAAGGGCGGCCAGATCGTGCCGCTCGTCGGCGAAGTCATCGGCCATCCGCGCGTAGGCATAGATTGCGAACATGTGACGGCGCATCGGGCGCGGCATGAGCCATGAAGCGACGGTGAAATTTTCGTAGTGCGAGCGTACAAGTCGTGCGCAGAAGTCGTAGGCGCGGTCGAGTTCGCTCGCGGCCGCGGTTCTGCGCCGCCTTACAAGAGGACGCTCGCTCCTGATTCCTGCTTCAGCACCGATCATCGTCGACTATGCCGCCGCGGGATGCGCGCCCATCAGCTCGCGCGCCCGCGCACGCGCCCATCCGTCGATTTCGAGCAGGTCTTCAAGAGTATGCGCCGGACGATTCGAGTGCTCGCGCATCACGTCTTCGACCCAGCGCGCGATATCGACGAAACGCACACGACCGGCGAGAAATCCGGCGACCAGCTCTTCATTGGCGGCATTCAGACACGCAGGCATCGTGTTGCCAGCATCGAGCGCCTCGAATGCGAGGCGAAGACACGGAAACCGCGAATAATCGGGTTCTTCGAAAGTGAGGCGCGCAGCGTCGGTCAGCGAAAATTGCTTGAGATGATCAAGAGGCAGCCGATCCGGATAGGCGAGCGCGTATGCGACCGGAATCGCCATGTCGGGAATCGCCATCTCGGCGATAACCGAGCCATCGATCAGCTCGACCATCGAATGAATCACGCTCTGCGGATGAATCACCACCGCGATCTGCGACCGCCTGAGGTTGAACAGCCAGCGCGCCTCGATCACCTCGAGGCCCTTGTTCATCAGCGTCGCCGAATCGATCGTGATCTTGCTGCCCATGCGCCAGGTCGGATGATTGAGCGCCTGCTCGACCGTGATCGCTTCGAATCGCTCCGCCGACAGCTCGCGAAACGGGCCGCCTGACGCGGTGATTACGATACGCTTCAGAAGCTCGCGGCCGCGGCCTTCGAGGCACTGGAAGATCGCATTGTGCTCGCTGTCGACCGGCAGCAGGCGCACGCCGTGCTCGCGGACCGCCGACGTGATCAGCTCGCCCGCGATGACGAGCACTTCCTTGTTGGCGAATGCGATATCTTTGCCCGCCTTGATCGCGGCGAGCGTAGGTTGAAGTCCGAGCGCGCCAACCATCGCGGACATCACCAACTCGACTTCGGGATGGGTCGCAACCGCGATCGCACCTTCGAGGCCATGCAAAATCGTGATTCGCTGACCGCCGAGGCGAATCGTCAACTCGCGCGCGAGTTCCGGGGTCGCGACCGCTACCAGCTCCGGGCGAAAACGCTTCGCCTGCTCAGCAAACAGATCGAGATTGCGCCCTGCCCCCATCGCGACGACGCGAAAACGATCGGCGAAGCGGCCGACCACGTCGAGCGTGGTGACACCCACCGATCCAGTCGAGCCGAGGATTGAGATCGCCTTCATTTGGCGCCGTTCGAATTCTTCTCCGCGAGTCTCCGCCGGAAGCGCCCGAGCGCCATCAGCGGAAAGTAGTGCGCATACATGTAGTAGCGAAGATAGAAGTGCCCCGGAAAGCCGGTGCCCGTAAATTCGTTCTCGTCCCAGGCGCCTGCTTCATTCTGTCGCTCAGCAAGGAACTGCACGCCGCGCATCAACTGTTCACTGATATGATCTTCACCGCCGAGCAGCCCGATGATCGCCCACGCCGTTTGCGACGCGGTGCTCGTGCCGCGGCCATGCCACGCGGGATCCTTGTCCGAGAGCGGGCTCTCACCCCATCCGCCGTCAGCGTTCTGCTTCGACTTGAGCCACGCGACTGCGCGTTTTATCCACGTTTCGTTCATGTCGATGCCGATTGCACGCAGGCCAGCGAGCGCGGCTCCAGTCCCGTAGATGTAATTGACGCCCCAGCGTCCCCACCATCCGCCGTCCGGCGATTGGTTGCGCTTCAGCCATTCGATCGTGCGCTTGGCGACGGGATGATCGAGGCGGTAGCCGACGGTAGGCATCATCTCGAGCACGTGGCCTGCGAGATCCGGACATGTCGGATCGGTGACAGCCTCGACATCGGCGAGCGGCAGATTATTCAGCCAGGTTGAATCGTTATCGACGTCGAACGCCGCGAAGCCGCCGTCTGACGACTGCATGCCCATCGTCCAGGCGGCTCCTGCAGCCAGCGCGCGCTCCTTGGCCGCCGCATCGTCGACCGCGATCTCGGCAATCACGCCGAGGATGACCGCGGCGTCGTCGACGTCGGGATACCAATCATTGTAGAACTGGAACGCCCATCCGCCCGGCTCGAGGTCAGGGCGTTTGATCGACCAGTCTCCTTTCTTGAAGATCTGATGATCGATAAACCATCGCGCGGCTTTCTTGAGGGCCGGATGATTGCCGGGAGTCCCCGAATCAAGCAGCGCGCGGGCGGCGAGCGCCGTGTCCCAGTTAGGCGAGACGCATGGGATATACATCGTCGCGTCGCCCTGCTCCCAGAGCAGCTCGCGTGAAGCCTCGAATGCCCGCTTAATCACCGGATGGTCATTTCGATAGCCGTTGGCCTTCAGTGCCATCGCGGTGAGCAGATAACAGGGCTGGATACCGCCCCAGGAGCCGTTGGCGTCCTGATGTTCCAGCAGCCAATTCTCGACATAGCGCATGGCACGCGCGCGCATCGTCTTGGGATGATGCCGATCGAAAACGCGAAGGCCACGATCAACGACATTCAAAAGCGATCGCATCGAGACCAACCGCTTGCCCGGCGGCTGCCTGAACTTCGTGAAGTGGGGAGGCTGGATGTATAACTCGAGCACTCCCGCCGCATAATCGATCTTCTTCTCCGGCCTGGCTGCCTGCAGAAACATCAACGCCATCAGAGTGCCGCGCGCCCATGATGACAGCTCATAGATGTTGAAGAAGAACCAGTCCGGGAAGAGCGCGATCTCGATCGGCAACGCAGTCGTCGCCTCCCACGGCACCTGGCCCATCGCGGCGAGATAGAAACGCGCGAGCGTTCCGCACTTTTCGATCCCGCCCTTCGACAGGATCCAGCGGCGGGCCTGCGTGATCTGTTCATCGACCGGCCGAAGGCCCGCGAGTTTCAGCGCGAAGTACGCTTCGATCGTGGTCGACAGATGCCCTTCAGCGCCGGGGTAGATGCTCCAGCTGCCGTCGGCGTTCTGGCGCTCGAGCAAATGCTTGATGAGGCGCGGCTCGAGCTCGAGATCGACGTTGTCCATGAAGTGGCTGAAGATGATGAATTCGGCGTTCATCTCACCGTTGGCTTCGAGCGCATCGATCCAGTAGCCCTCAGGCTTCTGCCGATCGAGCAGCGCGCGCTGCGCGCGGTCGATCGTGTAGTCAATTTGGGCGACGTACTCTTCGGGCGCGGCCGCCGCGACCGCGGCAGAGCTTTCGATTTCAACCGCCTCGTTCATTGGACCTCTGGATCGTTCCTTCGGGTGATATCAACCCGCGCCGAGCTCTATATCCGTAGCCGACCGAATTAGGGAATGATGGCGCACTTCAGGACATCGCCCCGCTCGAGCATCGCAAATACCTCGTCGATTTCAGCGAGTCGGCGGCGCGCGTTGATCACGGCGCCAAAGTTCAGCTTGCGCTGGCGGAGCATCTCGTAGGTGCGACGCACGTCGCGCGGCCGGAAGTGGAATGGCGCGATCAGCGTCAGGTTGTCATAGTGCATGCGGCGCGTGTCGACCTCGAGCTTCGTGCCGACCGGGCAACCGCCAAACAGCACGACGCGCCCGCCCCGCCTGATCCTCGCGAGCGCATCCTGCCAGCCGTCGATTTGTCCGGTGCACTCGACCACGAGGTCGGGGCCATAGCCGCCATTGAGTCGTGCGACTTCGCCCGCAGTCTCTTCGCGGATCGCATCGAGCACGCGGTCGGCGCCGAGCTCACCGGCCCATCTGAGCCGTTCGGGACCGCGTCCGACCATCACGACCTCACGAAGGCCGAGCGCCTTGAGCGCGATCATGTGCAACAGACCGAACGGCCCCGCTCCGAGTATGACCGCCGTCTCGAAAGGCGCGGGACGCGCGATATCGTGCGCGTGGACCACGCATGACAGAGGCTCCAGTAAGGCGGCTTCCTCGAATGGCAGCGCGGGCGGCTTGATGAACGTGTTCTGCGCCACGACGTGCGCCGGCAGCAGGAGCATGTCAGCATAGGCGCCGAGAACCATCCTGCCGATTGCCTCGTCGCAGAGATTCTCCTGGCCGCGCGAGCAGTAGAAGCAATCGCCGCAGGGCGCGGTCGGAGCGCACATGATGGCGTCGCCGGGCTTGAACGCGCTCACGCCGCGACCGACCTCGGCGACGACGCCGGAGAATTCGTGGCCAATTGGAGTCGGCGTCGGCCATAGCGGATGCCCGCGGCGATAGGTCTTCAGATCCGTGCCGCAGCTCAGCGCGCATCGCACCTGCACCAGCATCTCGCCGGGTCCCGGCGCGACCGGCGTCCACTCGCGCAGCTCGATATGCCGTGGCTCGACGAGGACCGCCTGGCGGAGATGCTGCGGATGGGATTTGAGGACTGCCGCGGCGCTCACCGTTTACGCTCCACGACGAAGGTTGCGATTTGACGAAGCGGCTCCGCGCGATAGTCGAAGATGTCGAGCGCGCGATGCGCCCGGTTCTCCAGCTCCCGCGCGAAGTTATGCGATTGCTCGATGCCGAGAATACCGGGGTAAGTCGCCTTCCCCTGCCCAGCGTCCTTCTGCGTGCGCTTACCGAGCTGCTCGGTCGTGCTCTCCACGTCGAGCAGATCGTCGATAACCTGGAAGGCGAGGCCCAGTGCGCGACCGTAACAATCGAGCGCTTTCAACTGATTCGCGTCAGCGCCGCCGATTCGCGCGCCGCCCTTGATCGAGGCGAGGAACATCGCGCCGGTCTTCTTGCTATGCAGCTCTTCGAGTTCGTCGAGGGTCTTGGCCCGGCCGAGGATATCGATTGTCTGCCCCGAGACCATCCCGGCGGAGCCAGCAGCTTCCGCCAGCTCGACGATCGTTTTGATCATCACCGCAGGCGGCACAACTTCGCTCGCTGATCGCGCCAGCACCTTGAAAGCATCGGTCAACAGCGCGTCGCCCGCGAGCGTCGCGAACGCTTCGCCATAAACCTTGTGACTCGAAGGGCGGCCGTGGCGCAGGTCGTCGTCATCCATGCACGGCAAATCGTCGTGAATCAACGAGTAGGTGTGAATCATTTCGACTGCGCAAGCGATGCCTAACGCAGCGTCCATCTTGCCGCCGACCGCCTCGCATGCGGCGAGCGCCAGAACCGGCCTTAGGCGCTTGCCCCCGCCGAGCAGACTGTAGCGCATCGCGTCGAACAAGGTCGCCGCCGCTCCAGCGGGTTCGGCGACCACGCGAGCGAGCTCGCGCTCGACGATTTGCGCGCGTTCTTTCAGGTATCGTTCCAGGTCGAACACTGTATTCACTCGATTTGCGCGATGCGTTCGGGCATCGACCTCTTCATCCACCCACCGCGCGCGACGCGCGGCTCCATCACCCCCGCCCGCGCCCATTGGGACGCAGGCTCCCCCGTCACGCGATCAGTGCATGTAGTGGCGAACCATCCGCCACGAGTCCTTAAAGTTCTTACCGAAGTCGAGCGCCACCGTGCCCTCGAACCCCGAATGTAATTTGCAATCGCGGCAGCGGATATCCTGCTTGCTGCGATAGTACTCCCAATCGGTCGCGGCGTGCAGTTCGTTGAAAGTCCTGTAGTGACCGTTAGTTATCAAGTAACACGGACCCTTCCAGCCCCGCGGATTTCGCGTAACCGTCGTCCACGGGCTACAGAGCAGGTCGCGCTCGCCGGTCAGGTAATCGAGGTAGATGGGAGTGTTGACGATCTTGTAATCGTCCGCCATCGAGCGGACCTTCATGAACTTGTACGGCATCTCCTCTTTCTTGAGGTAGACGGCGTCGTTGGTCAGCACCTGGTAGTGATAGCCGGGGCTAAGGAGCATGCCGTCGATCCCGAGCGAGGTGAGGAACTTGATCATCTCCTCGAGCTCCTCGGCGGTAGTTTCGCGAAAGACCGTGGTGTTGGTCTGCACGCGATAACCCTTGTCCTTCAGCATCTTGATCATCTTGACCACGATGTCGAAGTGACCGGCGCGATCGGTGACGCGATCGTTGGTTTCCTTCATCCCGTCGAGATGAATATTGAAGCTGAGGTGAGAGCTCGGCGGAACCTGCTTGACAAAACGGTCGAGCAGGATCGCATTGGTGCAGATCATGACGTGGCGGCCCTGCTCTTCGATCAGTCGATTGGTGAGCGGGCCGATATGCTTATACATCAGCGGCTCGCCGCCGCAGATCGAAACGATCGGCGCGCCGCATTCGTTGGCAGATTCGAGCGCCTCGTCGAGTGACATCATGTCACGAATCGTGTCCTTGTACTCGACGATCCGGCCGCAGCCGATACAGGCGAGATTGCAGGCGTGGAGCGGCTCGAGCATCAGCACGATCGGGAAGTACTTCTCGCCGGCGCGCTTGCGGGCGCTCATGTAGCGCCCAAGGTCGATCATCTGTTTAAGCGGTACACGCATTATCTCAACTATCTCCAGTCATGTAACCGAATCAGCCGGCCGCGCTTCCACCCGCCGCCGGAGCGGGCTCGCCAAAAAGCCATTCGCCAACCATCGCGACGGCGCCCTCGGTGTCGATCGAGCTGCCGCCGGCGAACAAATCCTCGATCAGAATTCCGTTGAGCGCGGAGACCAGGAAGCTTGCCGCAGCTCGCGGCGCAAAGCTGTGTTTGCAGATGCCGCTTTTCCGCGCGCGCTCGATAAGCTCGACCAGCATCCCGCGGTAACCATTGTAGAGCTGCAACACTTGGCCACTCAGCGGGTCGATCGTCTGCTGGTCATGGAGCAATTGTGCGAGGAAGAAGCGCACCGAGCTTGCATTCTCCCGCACGAAGGAGAGGTACGATTCGACCAGCTTGAGGATCTGCGCACGCTCATCGAGCTTGCCCGCCTCCTCCGCGAAGTCGATAACGTAAGGCTCCAGCAGGCGGCTTAACACCGCGAAGAAGAGCTCCTCCTTCGTCTTGAAATGCCAGAAGATCAGCGCCTTGCTGACCCGAGCCGCGCGGGCGACTTCGGACATCGACGTCTCGTGAAAGCCTCGGTTGGCAAAAAGTTGCATCGCCGCGCGCAGGATTTCGTCGCGCGAATCCTGCGATTGTCCTCGTTGCTCAGATGAGGCCTTGGCTTCGGCTGCGCTCATAAAAAAATCGCACGTCGTCGGTTGTCAATGCCTTGGTCGTCGCTGAGCGCAATAGGTGGCGCTAACAACATCATCCCCTGTCCACCGCTTGACGGCTAGGAGTGCGTAAAACCCGCAACTCAAGCCCCTAACCTATCGGTCAATCGTAACTGTTATCCTCGCAGAGGGTGTTGTCAATAGCGCCCGTCCGATCGGTCAGTAACACTTGTTTCCATTGCCGGTAAAAGCCTGTTGATAAGTCGATGTTGCCCGGCGTCTTTCGTTTACCCACCCGCGCAACGCCCGGCGATCTCGCGGCTTATTTGTCGATTTGAAGCCTCGTGCACCCCTGAGCGGCCGACCTCCGCGCGGTCTCGATGATCGCGATACAATTACGCGCCTCGGTCCGATTCCGCTGCACCACCTCTGACGCTGGACCGGCAACGACTGCCGCCTCGAACACCGCTGCGACGCCTCCAAACCAGGCAGCGTGATACGAATCGTCGGGCGCATCGGCGATCGAAATATCCTTGGGCTGGCCGCCGCCCTCGACGAGCAACACGCGATCGCCCTCGATCTCCAGGTGTCCACGCTCGCCGACGATTCGCGCCGAGGTGCGTCGCTCAGTCGCACGCCACGAAAGATAAGAAGTCGCAGCGCATCGATTAAAGACGACTTCGACCTCAGCAACGTCATCAGCGTCGCTGCCCGGCGGAAATCCCAAGTGCGCCGCGACCGCGCGCGGCGTCGCACCTTCCAGCAGCCACTGCATGAGGTAGAAGACATGCCATCCGTGATCGATCAGAATCCCGCCGCCGGAGGCCGCCGTCTTGCGCCAGAGCGCGCCGGCGCCGCCGGCACCGGCAGGCTCGGTCCGCAGACGATCGATTGACATCGAGTTAACAGCGCCGATTCGGCCCTCCGCGATTGCCTTTCGGGCAACGAGAAACGGCGGCGCAAACTTCCAGTTATGGACGCACATCAGGACGCGGCCATGCGCGTCAGCAAGGTACGCCAAGTCGTCGAATTCGCCGAGCGACAGCGCGACCGGTTTCTCGACAATCACATTCGCGCCCGCTGCCAGAGCCGTCCGGGCCAGGTCGGCATGCATCACAGGCGGGCTCGCGATATCGACGAAATCGAGCGCCTCACCGTCGAGCATCAGCGCAAAGTCATCGTAGACCCGCACACCGCGGATTAGGCGGAATGCTTCGTGACGCCGCTCGGCGACCGGGTCGAAGATTACTCCAACGTTAATCGCAGGCCGCGTCAGCCATCCCGCAAGATGCGCTCGCGCGGCGACCTGGCCGAAGCCGGCGATCGCGCCGCGTATCAACCGATCCACTGGCGGGCGAGGCGCTCGATCTCGCGCTCAGCCTGACCGGGCTCGAGCGACTCGGGAAAAACGACCAGCCGATGAGCTCCGGCGGCGGCATATTCGTCACGCGCACGCTTTGTGTCCTTGCCGCCGAGCGGAGAGAACACGGAAATCTCCATCTTGCTGAAATCACGATGCGCCTCGTCGCAGAGCTTGTTAAGCTTCGCCAGCTCTGCCTTGAGCGCAGCCGGCTCGAGTGCGATCGGACCCCATCCTTCGCCGATTAGCGCCGTATTTTTGAGCGCGCGATCCCCGCTAGCGCCGACAATCACCGGCGGATGCGGCTGCTGCTTCGGCTTGGGATTGCATTTGACGGGCGGAAATTTCACGAACTCGCCGTCGAACGACGCATCATCGCGCGTCCAGAGTTCCTTCATGGCGCGGATGTACTCGCGGGTGGTGGGCCAGCGCCTTCGAAAATCCACGCCCATGATCTCACTCTCATCCTTGAGCCATCCGGCGCCGATGCCGAACAGGAACCGCCCACCCGAGTAGAAATCGAGGGTCGCGACTTCCTTGGCCGTGACGATCGGATCTCGCTCTGGAACGAGGCAGATTCCGGTGCCGAGCTTGATCGTTTTGGTCGCGGTGGCGGCGAGCGCGAGGCCGACGAACGGATCGATCATGTGGTAGTAGTTTTTGGGGATTTTGCCGTCGCCGCGCGGGAAAGGCGTTTTGTGCTCGACCGGGATAATCGGGTGTTCAGGGAGCCAGAACGATTCGAAGCCGGCAGCTTCGAGTTCGCGCGCGACGGTGGCGGGATCGACTGTGTAACTCGCAACGAAAGAAAGCATTCCGACTTTCATGTGAGCCTCCGAGCCAGATAGGCGGCGGTGATGGCGCCCAACTTAGCGCGAGCTCGGCAATGAACCAAAGCGATCGATCTGACCGGAATACTCTGTCTCCTCTCCTCGGTGGTCCGGGAGAGGGGATCGAAAAGATGAACGGAGAGAAATCTCGAATCGGAACGATCACAGCTCGTCGTGGAGGATGCGCGTCAGCGTCACCAATCCGACCGAGCCAGCGGTCGCAATCACGATTGCGCCGATTGCATTATGTGCATGCAGCCCGACCATGGCGAATATCGCGGCGCCCACGATCCCGCCAACGAGCCCGAGCAGGATATCGCACATCGCGCCGTAGCCTTCGCCGTTCAAAAGTTTACCGGTCAACCATCCGGCGATGAGTCCAATAATGATGGATGCGATCATTGTCGTTCTCCCGTGCCGGCGTGTAGAGCAAACGCCCTGCCACCTCGAGGGAGCAGGAAATTGCGCGGTTTTTCGGAGCCCTTGAGGATCAGGGGGTGAGCGCCGGACTGCATCCATGCAATCGCGCGACTGCAGCTTCGCGCTAGTAGAAGACCGTCTTTGTGCGATGGCGCGGAATCGCCTTGTATTCCGGCTGCTGGCCGCGATTCCAAAGCAGGTAATCGAGCTCGAGCGAGCGTGCGCGCACGCCCTTCTGTGCGAGCGCGGCCCGAATCACTTCCGCGGCATGAAGTGCGGCGGCGCGAATTTCGATCTCCTCACGCGAGCCCGACGGGAGCAGTTCGCCGGCTTCGATTCGGCTCGTGAGCGCTTCGTCGTAGGTCAGAACCTTGTCGACGCGAAGCACATGCGGCACGAGGTTATCGGCGAAGATCGTGAGGCGATCGAGATCATCGAAACGGCCGTATCCTTCGCCGTCGCACGCAAGCGCGAGGTCGGCTGCCATCAGTTGCGCACGCTTGTAGAACGGAACTTCCAACCCGGCGTAGTTCTCGACGTCGCGGAAAAAAATCATCCGCTCCAAAGTTCGTATCAGCGTCTCGGCCGATCCAGCCGAAGCTCCGAGCAGATCGGCGAAGCTCGCGCCGTAGTTGTTGATCAGGAACCACCCAAGCTGGCGCATCGCAGATGTGAGCAGCTCGACCAACTCCACAATCGCTTGGTTAGCGAGGTCCTGACCGAACATGCGCGCGCATTCGGTGCGGCTCAGTCTTGAAAGCTCGACCGCGGTGAACGGGCCGCGTTCATCGAAACGATTCTTGAGTCCCGCCGCAATCGTGAAATAGCCGGATTGGCCGGGGCGCTTCGCGAGATGCGGAAAGTAACCGGAGCCGAAATTGATCGTGTCGAGCACCAGCACGAAGATCGCGGTCGCTTCACCGTGGCCGAGAAAATGCGTCTTGGGATCGAGCTTCGGCCTCACTAGCTGGTCGGCGGGCAGGGACGCCGCGTAGCTTTCGATCCGATCGTGATCGATGCGCACGAACTGCGCACGCTCTGTCACTGCCTTCGACGCGGCGCGAATCCTCTCGAACAATCCGTCGCTCATTGAAGTTTGCTCAGTCCCAGCCGAAGAATTCCTGGGCGTAGATGAAGCGGCCCACGCCGGCGGCCGTCGCCGCTTGCTCATCGACATCCTGGTCTCCAACCATCGTCGAGTTGCGCAGGTCGACGCCGTAGAGTTCCGCGAGCTCGAGGATCATGCCGGCCTTGGGCTTGCGGCACGCACAGTTGTCGTCGGGCACGTGCGGACATATCTGCCATCCGGTGAGAATGTCGCCAAGCTTGTGATCCAGCTCGCGCATCGCATCCTCGACCTGCGCCATCGTGAACCATCCGCGATTGATTCCGGACTGATTAGTGACGACCAGCATCAAATGGTCGCGCATCGGCGCAAGCTTTTCCGCGACGTTCGGCAGGAGCTCGATCTTCAGATGGCCGCACGCGTCGTGATAGATCGAACGAGTCTCATCAATCGTCACCAGCGTGCCGGCGAGATCGAGAAACAGCGCCGCGTTGCCGTTCTCATTCATAGCGAAGCAACCAACCAGGTCACGAAAGTCCCTCCCCTTGACCAGGGAGAGGACGGCGGGCGCAAAGCGCACGCCGGGTGAGGATTTCCCCAGGTCTTGAAGCAGAATGACTGCTGCTCAGTAAGTGCAAAGCCATCTCAGGCCGCGCGCCAGTCGATGTGATCCGCGACGTCGGCGAACACCTCGTCGAGGATATCGATGCCGGCGTCGGCCTGTTGCTCGGTTATCACGAGCGGCGGATTGATCCGCACACGCGGGAAGTAACTCATCGTGATGAGCCCGCGCTTGAGGCATTCCTTGAAGATCTGCTCGGTAACTTTGCGATTGAGGAGCTGCTTGCTGTCGCGATTGCGGACGAGATCGATCCCGATCATCAAGCCTCGGCCGCGAACGTCGCCGACGAATTCATACTTCTCGACGAACTCGCGGAGCCGCCTGAGCATCCGATCGCCGACGCGATGCGAATTGTCGACCAGCCCTTCCTTGCGAACCGTCTTGATCGTCTCAGACACGGCGACCGCCGCGAGCGGATTGCCACCGTAGCTCGACGATGACGCGCTCGGCTTGCCGAAAGGCTCGGCCTTGCCGAGTTCGTCGCTGAGCAGCACGCCCGAGACCGGAAATCCCGAACCCATTCCTTTGCCGACGGTAACGATATCGGGGGTTACGCCGCTATGCTCGACACCCCACCATTTTCCGGTGCGGCCGAAGCCAGTGATCATTTCATCGGCCACCAGCAGGGCGCCAAAGTCCTTCGCCATCGACTTGACGGCGGGTAGCCAGTCATCCGGCGGAATCACGTTACCGGCGGTGCCCTGCATCGGCTCGACGAGGATTGCCGCGACCTCACCTGCGGAGCTGTTCTGCACCTGTTCGCGCGCAAAATCGACGCATGCGAGACCGCACGACGGATGCTTCAGCTTGAACGGGCATCGGTAGCAGTCGGCGTAAGGCACCTGGTAGCGGCCGCCAGGAAGCGGACCGTAGCCCTGCTTCGATTCGTCGCCGATAAGGCCGATCACGCCACCGGTCTTGCCGTGGAAGCCACCCCAGAAGCTTACCACTTCATGCTTCTTAGTCGCGGATCGCGCGAGCCGGAGCGCTGCTTCGACCGCCTCGGCGCCGCCGCTATATAGATGAGCGCGCTTGAGATCGCCGGGCGCGACTTCGCCAAGCAGTTTGAACGCCGCGGCGCGCTCTTTGGTTGCGAAAGTGCCGACCGTGAGCCGTGCCGCCTGCTCGCCGAGCGCTTTCGAATATCCAGGATGCGCATGGCCGAGGCTCGCGACCGCAACGCCCGCAAAGAAATCGATATAGGTGTTGCCGTCGGCGTCGGTCAGCGTGGCACCTTCGCCGTGATCGAACGCAACCCCGGCGAGCAGCGAAATTCGCTGGCGGCCGGGGGCGATGTACGCCTGTTCTTCTTCGAAAATCTCTTTTGACTTGGGTCCCGGAACCTGCGTCGCGATATGGGGAAGCTTGCCTTTGGATGTAGTCATCAGGGGAGCGGAATCTTTAATCCTTCCTCGCTTCGACTGGAGCGTCAGCGCGGCGCCGGCCCATCATCGAGATCGCGTGACGCGCGATTGCACGTGCGGCGAGTGCGCGGACCCGGCTGTAACTCGGCCAGTCGTTAAAGTCGATAATCGCAAATCGATCGCCACTCAAGACCGCATCACCACCCCAGGCGACCAGGCCGAGCACGTCGGCAGCGCGATGAGCCGCTTCGGACAAGTCGCGCACGGCAGCCTCGGGAATCTCGTCCTGCTCGGGCAGCGCGGAAAAGTATCCGCCCGCGACGCCATAGAATTTCACGACGCCGCCGAGCGCTTCCTGCTGCACGTAGGCGAGCGGCACACCGCGGCTCGCGAACCCCCTCAGAGCCGATTCGAGCTCTACGCGGCCTACGATTCGCCGCACATCATCTGCGGCGAGCGCGTGGAGGTCGCCGCGTTTGACGAACACCCCGCTGCTCAAGTCCACGCCGACGAGGCGGCGCAAGTCGATCGGTCCATCGGTCGGAATCAAAGCTCCCGCCGGGGTCGGCACGCCAGCCTGCCTGAGTCCCGACGCGAGCAAGTCGCGATAACAATTTCGAATCGCGAGCGCGGAGTTGATCGTGATCGCGCCTGCCTGTTCGGCTTCGGCCAGGCGTTTCAATGCCTTCTCGCCCTGGCACATGGCAAGGATGATGTCGGCTTGAGCGGGCGCGCCCGCGCCGAAGCTCTGCGCATCCATCGTCGAGGTTTCGTAGCCTTCGCGCGCGAGTTCCGCGAGCACACCGTCGAGGATTGCGGCATCGGCCTCGACCTTGCCTGGCGAAAACTCCGGCTCTCGATAAATTCCCAACGCACGGTAGCTCATCACATGCTCCGTATCGCGCGACGAGCGGCTTCGAGGTCGCTCTGTTCATCCACATCGATCGCGCCGGTAACTTGCACTGCATACAGCTTCATCCGATTGTCGATCAGCATGGCCAGAAATCGACGAAGCGCATCGAGGCCGGCGCGTCGCGCTTCACCGGCCAGCGCAAAGATCCTTGTATGCAGGCAATACAGTCCGGCAGTGACGTTGGAAGTCTGATCGCTTCCAAGGCGTGTTACCAGTCCCTCCTTCGAGACCTTCGCAAACAGCGGCTTGCGATCACCGCGCCATCGCGTGACGCCAAGGACGCCCGCTACTTGTTGGTCGCTTCGATGCTCAACTATCCGTCGCGCTTCAGCGATGAAGCGCGCCAGTTCCGTGGCGGAGACAATCGAATCAACGGTCGCCGCAACGAACCATCCGGGCGTGAGCCAATCACCGAGCGTCAGCATTGTTTCCATCGAACTCGCCGTATCCTTAACGACGATTGTGACGCCGGGCGGTGTGACAAGCTTGATACGCTCAGCCGCACGCGCGGTTTCCGAGTTAACAATCGCAACCACCGATGACGCACCCGCGGCGAGCAGCGCTCGCGCCTGGCGCACGAGCATCGTCTCGCCACCAAGCTCGACCAGGGGCTTGGGCAAGTCATCGCGCGTCATGCGGAGCCGTTCTCCGCGTCCAGCCGCTATGATTGCGCCTTGCATCGTCGTCACCAGTTGATGTCGTTCAACCCCGCAAGCGAGCCGATCGTGAAATCCGCGACGCCCGCGCTATCGCCACGTCCATTCGGATGCGCGTTGTACCAGACGGTGTGAAGCCCGAGGCGATGTGCCGGTGCGCAGTCTTGGTCGAGAGAATCACCGACCATCGCCGTCTCGGCTGATTCGAGGCGGAGCGAATTGAGCGCAACCGTAAAGATTTCGGGATCGGGCTTGAAGACCTTCAACTTACTCGAATCTGCGACCGTGGCAAAGAGCTTACCCATGCCAACTTCGTCAAGAATCGCGTCAAGGTTGCCGTAAAAGTTGGAGACGACGCCGAGCTTGAAGCGAGCCTTCAGACTCGTGAGCAGTGCCTTGCTGTCGGCGAGTCCGGCCTTCGTCTCGCGAACGAAGGACGTTGTTATTTCTTCGACGATCCGATGGCGCCGCTTATCGTCGGCCTTCGAGAGCATCGAGCGAATCGGTTCGGATCCGCTCGCACGCAGGTATTCGAGCTGCTGACCAACGAGGAACCGCGCGAGGTCCGTCAGCCGAAACCGCGAGAGCACGCTTGCCGCGTGGTACCCAGTCTTCGTTCCGTGATCGAAGGCTGGGTCCAGTTCGCCGCGGCTGATCTCGATTCCAGCCGCGCGATATTGCGCGAGAAAGCGGTCGAGCCAGTGCGTCGGACCGTCGAGCGTACCGCCGAAGTCGAATAATATTCCCTTAACCGAAGCCATTCGTCGCATTAGCTTAGCATCCAAAGCGACCCGCCTCTATAACGCTGCGTAAAACGATTCAGTTATGGTGCTAGGCATATCGGGTGAATCGTCTTCGCCTCGGACGGCATCCAACCGAGAATCTTCGGCTCGGCGGTGGTTTTTGGTCGAGGTGTATTGCGAGAGCGATCCCGTGGCTAGAGAAATTTGCGCTCTTATCAAGCACTGCTCCGGCGAACTCCGCGCCGGCCCGATTGAGAGCTACTTGCGATCCGGGCTGTGGCGAGTCGTCAGTTGGATGCACGAGCACGCAAGGTGCGTACCACGACTGACTGGAACCGATCCGGCCGTCTAGTCATGATTAGTCCAGCCTTCTTCGTGATTTGCGACATCCGCGACACCTTGCCGGCGGCTATCGGGCAGGTGCGATGCTGCATGCTGCAACCAGATAGCTGCGCCGACACGCAAATGTGGACTCAATACAAGCAGAATGCCTCATAAAAGATCTTCATTTGCAGAAGCGCGGCTTCTCGCTTCTGCGTTAAGTGCATGTTACCTTGGCCGGAACTCGCCGGATTGCCGGTGATATTTGGATGAGCGGATTGATGAGGGGTTGAGCGAGACGTGATAGAAACTGCACTCATAGCGGCGCCGTCGCGCGCCAACAACATGATTTTCGGCCGCTCCCTGATGGAACGGCTGATGATCAATTGCGAGCGCGCCGGCATCCGGCGTTTCGTTATCGCGGTCCAGCCCGGTCGCAGGGACGACATTTCTAAGTCGCTAGGCCGCTTCAGGAGCCGTCAAGACGTTCTGATGATCGAGTCACCTGACCAAGCGGTTGGGCGCATCGAAGGCCTCGAGCCGGGCGCCGCCGTGCTTTCGCTCTCGGGCAACCTCGTGGTGACGAGGCCTCAACTTGAACAACTGATAACTGAGTACGAGGGCGGATCCGGAGTCGTTACGCGGACCGTCACGACCGATCACGACCGTGGCGGTGAGATTGCCGTCGGCCCGGTCGGCGAAATTTTGAAGCGCGGTGGGATCGTCAACGACATTCGTCCCGCGACGGCGGCGCTGCTGCCTTTCGCCCTCAACGGCCGCCCCGAGGATCGCGCTGAAGCCGAGCTTCGCCTCGCGCGAGAGCTACGCCGTGAAACCGCGGCCAAAGACGCGATTTTAGCGCGGCTCATCGATCGCAGGCTCTCCTGGCGTATCAGTTATCGCCTCGCGCGCACGCAGATCACGCCGAATCAGGTCACGATCGCGAATACGATCCTGGGCCTCGCATGCGCGTGGCTGTTTTCGATACCGGGCTATTGGGTACGGCTTTTGGCGGCGCTTCTTTTCCTGCTGTCGGTCACGCTGGACGGCGTCGACGGCGAACTTGCGCGCCTCAAGATGTCGGAAACGAAATTCGGCGGCCAACTCGACATCATTACCGACAATATCGTGCATGTCGGAATCTTCATCGGCGTGTTCCTCGGATGCTATCGGGCGAGCATGAGCAGCGCCTATCTCTATCTGCTCCCGCTCGTTCTCGGCGGCTTCGCGATGTGCGCGGTCGCAACCTGGCGCGCTTTTCATATCCACGGCGATGAAGCCGCCAAATGGCTTGACGCCGTAGATCGATGGAGCGGCCGAGATTTCGCCTATATGCTTGTAGTGTTCGCCCTAACCAATCGGTTAGAGTGGTTTGCCTGGGGAACGGCGTTCGGCACCTATGTTTTCGCAGCGGTACTTATCTGGCTGACATACCGCCGCCAGAGCGCTGCCCAATCGAACTCCAGCCCGGCATGAACGGAGGAATGGCGGAAGGAAATGAGCGGTAAGAAACCCAAGATCCTGCTGGTGCAACCCACGACCGTCCATCTCGACGGCACTCCGCACAAGACCAGGTGGCGTCTCATCATGGGCCTCATGGTCCCGCTGCTCGCGGGGCTCACGCCCGAGGACTACGACGTCACGCTTTGCGACGAGCGCCTCGAGGACATCAACTGGGACGGTGGATGGGATCTTGTCGGCATGACGACTACGATCGGCGCCTCGCTCCGCGCCTACGAGCTGGGCGACGAGTTCCGCCGCCGCGGTATTCCCGTCGTCTTCGGCGGTTTCCACGCGACGCTGCAAACCGAAGAAGCGCTCCATCATTGCGACGCCGTCGTCAAGGGCGAAGCCGATCTCGTATGGCCCGGGCTGCTACAGGATTGGCGCGACGGCAAGCTCAAGCAGGTTTATAAGGCTGACAAGGTCCACGATCTCAAGAACCTGCCGCGCCCGCGCCACGAGTTGCTGAAGCTCAACCGCTACCTATTCAAGGCGGTGCCGATCCAGGCGAGCCGCGGATGCCCCTACCGCTGCTCGTTCTGCGAGATTCCGGTTTTCTATGAAGGTTCGTATCGGACGCGCCCGGTCGAGGACATAATCGAGGAAATCCAGCAGACTATAAAAATCACGGGATTCCGCCGCTTCCAGTTCATCGACGATCAGATCACGGGCAAGCACAAGTTCGCCAAGGAATTATTCAAGGCGCTCGAGCCGCTCAACATCCGCTTCTCGTGCCTCTGGACCGTCAACTCGAATCACGACGAGGAGCTCCTCGAGCTCGCGGCCAAGGCTGGAGTGTTCCACGTCAATATTGGAGTCGAATCGATAAGCCAGGACAGCCTGCTATCGATGAACAAGATTCAGAACCATGCCGGGCAGTATAAGAAGCTGCTGAAGCGCCTCGAGAAATACGGCATCTATTATTCGCTCAACTTCCTGTTCGGCCTCGAGGAAGACCATCCGCAGATTTTCAACGATACGATGAAGTTTCTGCATGAGGTCAAGGCGCCCGAGGCTTTCTTCAACACCGTCACGCCGCGCAAGGGCACGCCGATGCGCGACAAGCTCGAGGCCGAGGGCCGCGTGATCATCCCTGACGCCGACCTCTTCACCAACAACTTCCGCTGCATGTTCGTGCCCAAGAACATGTCGCCGCAGGAAGTAGAGGAGGGAGTGTGGCGCTGCACCAGGGAGTTCTATTCGTTGAAGTCGATGTTCAAGCGGCTCCTGCTGCCGCCGGGCAAGTTCACTTGGCAGGGGCTGACGGAGAACATGCTGTTCTGGTATGGCGCGAAGCGGCAGATTGATCCCGTCGATTACTACTGAATCGCGGCTGACTCATGAATGACTAAGCGGGGGCGGAGCGCATCGCGCTCCGCCCCCGCTTCGCTTTCTAGCATGGCGTCGGGGGCCGGATCGGAGTCAATCACGCCCGGCTAGCTGAGCCCAGTAGCGTCGAAAGGCTGACACAGCGTTCCTTGAGGACAAATGGGACACCGAGCAGACGCTATGCTTGGCTCGCACGAGAAGGGCGTCACTATGGAAGTCTTTCCGGGCAGCTCAATGGATCCGAAGATCAGGTTTGGCAAGCCATCTCTCGCGCGAACTCCCATCGATGTGGCGACAATCCCTTTCCGAACTCGCTTCCGGTTCCTCGGTCAAACAAGTTGCCTCGGAGTATCGACTGAAGGCCGAACAAATCTCGGCGACTCCTCATTACACGGCCCTTGCTGCCCCCGCCAAGTTCGCCTATGCGGGGCTGTATGTCTTAGGGTTCACCGGGTTCGATCTTGCCAATAGTAAGAGGCTTCGCGCCGATATGAATTAAGACCAGTACTACGGCACCCGTCGTTAGAGCCGCTGCCGCCGCGCTCCGACAGCTGAAATGGCCTGCCAGCACGCCAGGAACGGTCACGCTATCGATTACCGAGCCGACAAAAACTGCTACGGTGCCAACGCGGCGACTTAGTTTGGATTCACTTGACAGTGCCGTCGCGCCCATTCTTCCGCTGCCGGCTTACTGAGTCGGTAGTTATCGTAGATCTATGGAGAGTGTTGAACGCGCCTGTGGTCGGATTGATGAGCGCAATCGTCGACTCCGAACGGTCGCGTATCGGCACCAGATTGGTCGTCGTCAATCTCACCTTGCTAGAATGTACCAGAACTTCGCCGTTTGCTCATTGATTCCCAGTGAGCCGCCGCAAAGAGCGAACAACGAGCACGCACCTTAAATTTGGTTCGATCCGAATTCATCGCCGCCAAAGGTGCGTCCGATTGGCGTTGAGGTTCTCGCCGTGGCCGTTGTCGGCACTCGTTTTGCTGTCCTTCTGAGCAAAGTCTGCGATGCCAGGAATCCCGGAGCTTTCGCTGATACTGATAAATCACGAAAGTGATCGTTGGGATCCTTCGACTCCGTTCGCAGACTCACTTCGCTCAGGATGGGTCCATGTATGACAGGAAGGAAGAACAGCGATGCCTAATAGTAATGGGTCGGGAGGAAAAGAATGCGGACGAGACGCCCGCATTGGTTCACCGTATCGAACACGCATCGCTTCGCGCGGCATGCATGCTTGCGGCTCCGACCACCATCGCGGTGTCGGCCGCAGCGGTCGCAGATCCTTTGCGGCAACTCAAAATGACTCCTTCGTGAGAATCACTTCTCTCCGGCACGCGATGCCTTGGCAGTGCGGCGAGCGTTGGCAAGCGGATGCATCACGCCGGCCCCGGCGGGCCAGACGCCAGGCGGGAATCGCGTGAACATCGAAATCCGTTGCGCGTGCGGTGAAAGCGTTTCCCAGATTTCGTAGGGCATCGCCGGTTGGAAGTTCGCGTCCTGATACCATGGCGCCATGTACTCGACGTTGGGCATCGCTCGTATCTCGCGGCTCAGGTTCGGCGTTCCGCCATGCCATGCTCGCGTATCACGAAAAATGGCTGCGCCTGCGGGCGCACCAACGAGCGTCGATAGGCGCATCCACTCGGGCTCGTTGGCGGGCGAAGGCGGATGACCCGCGCGCCCTTGGCTGCCCGGTACCTGGCGAATCGGCCCGTTCTCGAAAGTCATCTCCGTCATCAGAAAGTTAACCGTCACGACCGGCGGTGTGCGCTCGATCATCCGCTGCAGCATCCGATAATTCTGCCCTGCCGCAGCGTCATCATCGCGCAGCTCGACGCCCAGGCGCCGCGCCTGCTCGATGCGCTCCGGGGGCAGTTGGAAGTGCTCGCGGTCCCCATCCGAGTGCAGCGCCTGGTACTCGATTGCGCCAGGCAGGCACAGATCGCCACCCGCGCCGAGCACCTTGTACTCGGGTCCACCGAAGATCCTGGCGAGAATCGGCGTGGTGGTCGGCAGATCGATCATCGATGCCCACACAAGATCGTGCAGCAGGTGCCGCGATGCGGATGCCGTTCCGTAGCTATAGCGATGAGGCAGCCGATAGGACTCGGTTAAGTATTTGCGGCCGCCAACACCCGGAATCACGAGAATCTGCTTCAAGACCCGCGCGCTCGCCTCGCGGAAGCGCGCCAGCTCGGCGGCATTGAGAACGTCTCGGACCACCACGAACCCATCGCGAAAGAAAACCTGCACCGCCCTTTCGATTTCGTGTGGCCCGAGAATTTCGAGGCCGCGAATTCCGTTGTGCGCTCTCAGATGCTCGCGCAGAGCGCATACATCGGGATCATCGTAAGCGCGCCGTTTCGGCGCGCGTGGATCGGCGGCGCTGAAGCCGTTCTCCTGCACGAACGGCCGACCGCTGTCGTCAACGGTCTCGTTCGGTAAGGTCAGCCCACACCAGCCGACGGCGGTCTCACCGAAGACCTTGATATCGTCTAGCTCGCTCATCTCCGCCGGAAGCTTTACGATTCCTAACCTTACTCAAGACCTCTGTCGAGCGTAATGATACAACCCCTAGACGATCGGAATCGACGCATGCCTCGGAGGATACTTGGCGATGAACTTTCTTTTGTATTTCAATATGCCCGAACAGCTTCTTTTCGTTTTCGTGGTTTTCGGCGGAGGCAGTATCACTGGCCTCTACGTGGTGCGAAGATTAGTGCCGCTCGATCGATTGCGCCAGAACCACGAAATCGCGAGCGTCACCTTTGGCGTGCTGGGAGCATTTTACGGATTGGTGCTCGCGTTCGTGATTGTAGCGGCGTGGCAGCGCTTCAATGACGCCAATCTGGAGGTGCACGATGAGGCGACCGCGCTCGAGAGTCTCTACAAACTCGGCAACGCGTTCCCTGAGCCGATACGCTCAGAAATCGACGATGCAGTGCTCGGTTACACGCAACGAGTGGTCAACAATGAGTGGCCGGCGATGGCGCAGAATCGCAAGTCAGTCGAGGAAGCGGGTGCGCATGAGTTGTGGCAAATGATCCTCTCTTACACGCCTTCAAACTCAAAGGAGCAGATGCTGGTGGACAAGTCGATTGACCAGCTCAATATAATCAGTCGCACCCGTAGTATGCGATTTCTCTATTCCGAGGCTGATTTGCCATCAGTGGTGTGGATAGTGATCTACCTGGGCTGCGCTATTACAATCGGTTTCAGCTATTTCTTCGGCAGCAACATACTTCGCTCGCAGCTTTTCATGTGCGGTATCTTCGCTATGCTGATTGGCATGACAATCGTCGCGATTCTCGAACTGGCGCACCCTTATCAGGGTACAGTGACTATCTCAGATGAACCGTTCCGCTATGCGCTGACGCGCATGCATGAACTCGGAAACTACAAGGTCGCAATGCTCCTCGCTCAATAGATAGCTTTGGTTTGGGCGCCGAGTCCACATTAATTGAGAATGCCTTCTTCAAGGATTCGAAACTCGTAGTGAAACAAACGCGAGCCGCTTGCCAGCGTGCTCGCGTTGGTCAAGCAGGGAACTGCACGAGTTCCCTGCTTTATCTGCGATCCGCGATCAGGCGCGATCAATTGCTCGCTTATCAGCCGCAGAGCCGGCGATGATGCACTCGGAACCACCAGTTACGGCACGCCGAGCCGCGATGGTAATAGCCGTAATTGTAATTGACCGGGAGAAGCGCGGGTCTTTCGACTGGCATGACTGGAGCCGCAACCGGCACCGGATGCCAGTAACCCCAGTCAGCGGCGCTCGCCGTCACCGGCAACGCAGCGAACATCAGCAGCGCAAAAGCAGCGGCAAAGGCCATCTTCCAAATCTTCATGGCTCTCACCTCCTGAATATGAGTACGCCGGCCACGGCGCGGGGTTACGACCGCGAATGACTTCCCGGTCAGCGCGGAGTTTCGACAGGTTTACGCTTGGAAGTGGCCGCATGTTGACCAGCATCCTACGTTCAGTTCAAGAGACGGAATAGGCACCTTCGTTGGAACCGTGTTAACAGCAACTTGGGTAGCGTTGTACTCATACGCCCCGGCCGTGCAGGGTCCGCCGCTGGCCGAGGGACCGCTTGCTCCACGCTGATCGATGATGATCGTTGTATTTCCCACCCGGCAATCGCCGAACTCGATGGAGCCTATCGCGGGCACTGCCATCGAAGACGGCAATAGTCAGAGTAGGACCGCCATTTTGATTAAGGAAGAGTAATTTGGGGTCAGTATTGGCACCAGGGCAACATTGGCTCCCGTGGGCGATGTTTCCCACACCATCGAAGACCGCGGCGCAGATTACGTTCCTTGCGATGCTATTTTCCTCTGTGAGAGCGCGCGCATCACGGGTGGTGTTTAGCAACAGGCCACCATTGAATGTGGCGCACGCCACTGTAGCGTCACCGCCGTTTACGATCACGCCCTCGCGGGAGGATTGGCCTCAGAAAGTACGGTTGAGGATACCTATTGATAGGGTGGTTGGATAACCGGTGTTACTCGTGATGTTGAGGGTTCCGCTTGGCAGGTAGATCGCTGCGCTCTCAGCGGTTGAGTAAGTTCAGCGGAGGGGAGAAAAAAATATAGGCTGCTGGACTTTGAAGCCTAGGCGGACTTGCACCGGACGACGGTCACGATCATCAGATTCGCCCGCGGTTCCGTGCTCGCGCTCTTCAAGGCATTGATGATCACGGCCTTCGCGCCTGCGGTGCTTCGGTCGCCGCTCCAACCGGGGCTGAAAGGGGGTGAATGTAGTTGTTCGAGAAGAGACATGGCCTGTTGACGGCCTCTAATAGTTAGCGTTCCACTCTTGTTGTCGATCATGCTCCCGCGGCCTCACTGCACCGACGCGACGCCTGTCGATGCACGCCGACGACCTGCGCGCATCAGAGCAAGATGCCCGTCGTGCAGACATCCCATGGTCAGTACGAACGCGATTCGCTCGTTTGGCCATCCGCGCGGCCTTGGCACACCTTGTCATCTCCTTTGGAGTGCTGATGATATCCATCACTCGGTCCTCCTTGCTTCGCGGTAGCAATGCTCAAGGGCGGCGAACTGCCGTTCCCGGAGTTCGCGCGCGCAAGTAGCCGCCACGACGAGTGAATCCTGGTAGAGATTCGCGAAGGGCTTGGCGAATCGAGGAATGAAAGATTCGCTGTGCCGAGCGCATCGTGCATCACGAGCAGCTGGCCGTCGCACGCACGACCGGCGCCAATTCCAATCGTTGGAATCGAAACTGCGCCCGCAATTTCTTCGGCGAGTGACGGCGGCACGCCTTCGATGACGATCGCGAATGCACCTGCAGCTTCGAGCGCCGAGCATCATCGAGCAGCCGCTCACGGCATCTGAGCCGCGGCCCGACTTGCGCCCCTGCACGCGATGACCGCCCATGCAATGGATCGAATGTGGCGCGAAGCCGATATGGCCCATCACAGAGATATCAGCAGCCGCTATTCTGCGCGCGACACCGCCCATGACCATGCCGCCCTCGAGCTTCACCGCCTCGGCGCCGCCTTCCTTGATGCGGCGGCCGGCGTTGCAACAACGCGTCTTCAGCGCTCACCTAGCAGGAGAGGAACGGCATGTCGGCGACAACGATCACGCGCCGGTGCGTCCGCGCGACCATCGGCGTGTGGTAGGTGACTTCCTTGACCGTGACACTTAGCGTGCTGTCCTCGCCACGTATCGCCATCGCAAGGCTGTCGCCGAGATAGCAACAGATCCACGCCGGCGGCATCGAAGATGCGCGCGAATGTGAAGTCGCACCGGTCGGCATGGCGATCGGCTGCCGCGCGGACTTCATCCGGGCCAGATCGGGAACGCAAACTTTTTCCTGATTAATCTCCACGAAAAGACCGCCGGGCAGACACGCAATGACAACCCCGCAAAGGAGCAGACTCGACAGAAGCTCGAATCAATGCCCAAGTCCCGAAGTCCCGGTCCGACAGTCGGATCCAGGCGCGCGCCCAAGCCTATTTCATTCTGTCTTCGCCGTGGCGAAGATTTCGCTGCTCAAAATTGTCTCGCCGTGAGATCAACTCCTCGAGACATCGAAAATTATCGAAAAAGCCTGCTGAGGTCGCTAAGCGCGGAGAGCGGGAGACGGCGAATTCTTGTCAGTACGTGGCCGAAGCGAAGTTCGGCGGCACCGGGATTGAGATCTGCATGCGCCGCCCGTTGCGCACGACACTCAGGTAGATGAGCTCGCCGGGTCGCAGATCGCGCGTCCGATCCTCGAAGTCGAGAAAGTTGGCGACACGCGAACCGTCAACGCCGATGATCATGTCGTAGCTTTCACCGATCTCCGTGTAGTCGAGCGCTGGCACCAGCAGGATCGCCGGCGGAAAGAACATCGAGCCGACGATGGCCGCACCTGTCAACACATTGTGAGCGCCACGAGCGTAGCCGTGCAGGCCAGCGTCGGCGGCAGGACTGCCTTTCTTGACGTCAACGATCAAAAGCCCATCGGCCTCTTCACCGTTCGACAGCTTGCGGCGCGCCTCGCGTAGCTCGAAGCCGATCGGCGAGTCGACGGAATCCTGACTCATGTACTGCGAAAGAGTCTGGAGCTGTTGCGGGTTCGTGTAACCGCTTTGCTCGGCCTCGTAGCGCGCAATCTCGCCCTGGTTGTCCTGGGGAGCCGTTTGCACGGTGGGCGCGGTCGCGAGTGGATCGTCGGGCGACATGGCGGTGGTAGTCGTAGGGGGAACGACGGGTGGAATTACGGCAGTGCTGGGCGGCGTCGAGTTCAGGTCGGCAGGAGTATCGACCAGGTTGGAAGTATCGGCAGATGGACTCGGCGAAGCGGCGGGAGCGGCGTGCGCGTCCAGCCCGCCCGTGGGAGTCGCGGCCGCGACAGGTTCGAGATCGGGCGGCACGATTGGCGCGGAGCGGGCGGCGGGCGACGGAACGGCTCCCGGCGAGGCCGAGGATGCCGCGCTCACCCATGCTTCCGAAATCGCTGAGCTTGACGAACCACCGTAAGCGCTCGTCGCAATTGCGCATCCGAGCAGGATGGCTCCAGAAGCCAGCGTCCAGGCGACGCTGTCAAGTCGCCTAGATAATGCTCCAGCTCCCTTCATTTTCCGTGACGCGGTCTTCTCCCGCGAGCTTTTTGAGGTGCGAGCGAACCGAGTTGCCGGCGGCAGCATGCAGATACTCTGGGACGTCTATATAAATCTTTCGCACAAGCTGAGTCACGCCCAACGGTCCCTCGGCGAGCGCGTCGAGAATCTGACGCTCACGTAGCTCGCGATGCGCGATGTACTCGCGAATCTTCTCCTTGGGCTTGCGGATCACGGGACCGTGCGCCGGATAGATTGTCTCGAGGTCGAGCTCGAGCAGCCGGCGTAGCGAATCCATGTACTGTCCAAGATCGCCTGTTCCATCCGGAATGACCGTGGTTCCGGCTCCAAGTACTACATCTCCCGTGAACAGCGCCTGCTCCTGCTTCAAATAATAGCACAAATGGTCGGGCGAGTGGCCTGGGGTGAATATAGCTCGTAGGGATGTATCCTCAGCCTCGATGACCGAATCGTGACCGATTGCCGTGATTGGTGCGTGTGCAGCGACGTCGTGCTCCTTCCAGGGCATCTTGACCACTTCCATCTCGCCGAAGCGCTCGAACACTTGCGGCACGCCGCCGAGGTGATCGACATGAGCATGGGTCAGCACGATTCGATCAATTTCCGATGTCGACGAGAGTTCCTTGAGCGCCGCCTCCAACAGATCAATGTAGATTGCGACGCCCTGCCCCGTGTCGAGCAGGATCGGGCGCCGGCCCTTGCCGACGATCCAGGTGTTGGTTCCCGGTCCGGTGAACGGACTCGGGTTGTGGCCGAGAACGGTCGCGACGCGCTCGGAGTGGCGCGCGTAATCGGGCATCTTGAGCCCGATCATCGAATCGGTCACGACGCGAGTGGGTTGCTTCTCCAAGG
>JASHPB010000172.1 GCA_030038355.1 Candidatus Binataceae bacterium | reverse complement strand
CGCAAATGCCGGCGAGCAAGATGCGCACGATGCTCTCTCCCGCGCGTGGCGCGAGGTCGGGATAGTCGCGGCGGTATTCGAGCCGTTTATCGAAAACGAGCGCTTGCATCCTATGTGCGGGGCGAGCGCCCCATTCAAACAAAAAAGCCGCGGAGTCTGCTACCCCGCGGCCCTAAGCTGGATGCATGTCAGCGATTAGTCCGTTTTGGCGGGAGTGGATTTTTCGGCGGCGGGCTTGTTAGTCGAATCGCTCGACGTGGTGCTCGAACTGCTCGATGCGCCTTCCTTCGATGCACTGCCGTTGGTCGAACTCACGGTGTTTGCGGCATCAGGAGTCTCGGATTTGTTGGAGCCCTTCTTGGCATAGTCGGTCGCGTACCATCCGCTGCCCTTGAGCACGAACGATGTGTTCGAGATGAGGCGCTCGGTTTTGCCTTTGCAGGTCGGGCATTTTTTGAGCGGTGCTTCGGTGATTTTCTGCATCACCTCGAAGACGCCGCATTTGTTGCACTTGTATTCGTAGATTGGCATTTGACTAATCCGACTGCTAACGGCGGATCGACGCCCTAATCGATTATCAATTAATCACTCGCCGGAGGGGTGTCAACGATTCGTCGTTTCTTCGCCTCCCGTTGGAATAGCGAAGGGGTGCTAAATGAGTGGACGCTGAGGCGCCCGTTCCGATCGCTCAGGCGAAGCCGTAGATGAGCGTATGCGCGAGCGTAGGGACGAGGTACTGCTGCAGAAACTCGATTGCGATGATCACGACGATCGGCGAGAGGTCGATTCCGCCAAACACTACCGGGATGTGCTCACGTACCCAGTCGAAAACCGGCTCCGTCACGCCGTAGAGGAAGCGCACGATTGGATTGTAAGGATTCGGCTCGATCCAGGTGAGCACGGCCGCGATGATCACGACCCAGAAGTAAAGCTGCAGCAGACCTTCGAGCATCTGCGCAACGAAAATGATGAGATTGTTCCAGGCGTACACGGGATGGTTTCGCTAATGCTGTCCTCGGCCCAGTTCGCGCGATCGCGCGGCGGCCGCATGCAGGGCAGCCGCCACAATATCAGAAAAGCCCGCCTCGGCGAATCGGTTGAGCGCGGCCTCGGTGGTGCCTCCGGGCGATTTGACGACGCGAATGAGTTCGGCGGCGTCGACCTTCGATGTGCGCATCACTTGCTCGGCGCCGCGGATCGTTTGCAGCGCCATCCGAAGCGCGAGTGTCGGAGGGATCCCTTCGTTGATCGCGGCGTCGGCTAGAGATTTGGCGAACAGGTACACGTAAGCCGGACCGCTGCCGGACAGCGCCGTTACCGCGTCGAGCATCGCCTCTTCCTTGACAATGACTGCATCGCCGACGGCACTGAAGATCTTGAGCGCGAGTGCCACATCAGCTCGGGAAGCCGCTCGCGAGGCGGCGAGCGCCGCCATCCCGAGTCCGACCATCGCGGGCGCATTCGGCATCACGCGGATCACGCGCGCATCTTTGCCGAGCGCCGCAGTGATTCGTTTGATCGTTATACCTGCGGCAATCGAGATGAAGAGCCGCGCTGCAACGCGCTTCGAGTCTGTTCGAGGTTTGTTGGCCTCCGATCGAGCATCGATCGCGATTTCAGCCAGCACATCGTCGATCTGCTGCGGCTTTACCGCGAGCACGACGCTTGGAGCCTCGTGCAGCACATCGAGGTTGCTGGCGGTCACCCCGACCTTATACAAGCGCGCGAGCTTGCGCCGCTGCGCCACGACGACATCGGCGACGATAATTTCCGAGGGCTTGAAGACTTTGTGCGCGACAAGGCCGTGCACGAGTGCAGCCGCCATGTTGCCGCCGCCGATGAAACCGAGCTTCTTCATCGCCTGCGCTCGCCGAACACGGCGCGTCCGACGCGCACGATCGTCGCGCCTTCCTCTATTGCGATCTCGAAGTCGCCGGTCATTCCCATCGAAAGCTCGCTTAGCGCAAGGCCGGTAGACACCGCAAGCCGGTCCCTGAGCGTCCGTAGTTCCGCGAAGTAGCGGCGCGCGGCGCGCGCGTCTTCGCTCGGCGGTGGAATCGTCATTAGGCCGCGGATATCGACCTTGTTGCGCGCGCCGTCGATCACGCGTTCGACCTCGGCAGACGAAACGCCGCGCTTGGTGATCTCCAGCGCGAGATTTACCTCGATGAGCATGGCTACTTTCGAGCCCGCCGCTGCGCGCGCGAGCGCTTCGGCGAGGCGTATCGAATCGAGGCTGTGAATGAGCACGAAGTTCGCGGCCGCGAGCTTGGCCTTGTTGGTCTGGAGGTGGCCGATCAGATGCCATTTCAAATCGCGCAGCGAGCGGAGCGACCTCTGTTTCGTAATCGCCTCCTGCACGTAATTCTCGCCGAAATCGCGCCCGCCCGCTCTGTAAGCGGCCGAGATCGCGTCCGGCGGTTGCGACTTGCTCGCGAGCAGGAGCCGCACCGAGCCGGCGTCGCGCCCGGCCCGCCGCGTCGCCGATTCGATTCGGCCGCGCACCTCGTTGAGCCTCGCGGCGATTTGCTCAGGCGAGAGCATCTACTTGTCGCGGTAGCCTTGCCTTTTCAGCGCCGCGATAACGTCCGCCACCGGCAGCCCCATCACATTGTCGCGATCGGTATCGACGTGAGTAATGAATCCGCCGCCGAGCCCTTGGATTCCGTAGCCGCCAGCCTTGTCAAAGGGTTCGCCGCTCGCGATGTATGCTGCGATCTCATCATTGCTGAGCGCGCGAAACGTCACGCGACTTTCAACAGGTTTCGACTCGAGCATACGGCCGCCGCGCGCAACCGCGAACGCGGTGATCACGATATGGACCTTGCCTGAGAGCATCTTCAACATCCGCGCGGCTTCCGCAGGATCGGCGGGTTTTTCGAGAATGACCTCGTCGCACACGACGATCGTGTCCGCACCGATCACGAGCGCCTCGCGACAGCGCGTCGAAACGGCGAGAGCCTTGTCGCGCGCGAGACGAAGCGCATAATCGTGCGCCGATTCGCTCGCGCCGCGAGTCTCGCTTACTCCGCTCTCGACTACTTCAAAGCGAATTCCGGCTTTGGCCAGAAGATCGCGCCGACGGGGCGAGCCTGAGGCGAGAATCAGAGTTTGTGTCATCGGAGTTCGGATGCGCCGGTCTCTGTTGAATCTTCCAGACCGAGCGCAAGCGAGCAAGGTGGATAGCTGAATGCTCCGCGACCAGGCAGAATTGAGGGGGCAGATGCAAACCCGAACTGGGGTCATCAGATGAAGACGAAGCGGCGCGTCGGGGTGGTTATTGGAGTGGTGGCTACGCTTCTGCTCGCGTCTGGAACTCAGCCCTCGAATTCGCAAATGAGCGCGCCAGTCGCGATGGAAGCTGCGCCCGCTCAATCGTCGGGCATCGCATTCGCCGATGGTTACCGGGCGTATCGCGCGAAAAACTACGCGGTTGCCGCCGATCGCCTTCGCGCCGCGGCACAGAGCAATCGGGTCCTCGCTGACTATGCGCTTTACTTTCTCGGCTGCGCTCAACAAGCCCAGGATGATCTCGCGGGCGCCGCTGCTTCTTTCTCGCAGTTGATTCACGAGTATCCCTCGAGCGTGCTCGCGCCGCACGGCGCGCTGGCGCTGGCCGAGGCCCAGTACGCGCTCCACATGAACGACGACGCGTCCGCGACGGCAGCGCAGCTGATTGCTACGATCTCCGACGCTTCGATCGAGCGCAAAGCGCGGCTGGTCGAGGCGCGCGCGTTGGCCGCCGCCGGTCAGTATCGGGTCGCGTACGACCACGTCATGAAGCTCCGCCATTTGTATCCGCATTCCGACGAGGATAGTCCGGCGCGGACGCTCGCCTATGAAGTTCTGACCCGACATCCGGGGATGATCGCGACCGACACGCTCGATTATCACCATGACGAGGCGGCCTTGCTGCTCGAGGAAGGACAGTTCGGCGACGCGCGGGTGCAGGCCGAGGCCGCGCTTGCGATGTCGCCTTCGCCCGAGGTGCGCTCGGAGCTGACATGGATCGTGGCGCGATCGCTCAAGCCTGAACCTGAGCAGCAGCGCGCGGCGTTGCTTCGCTACCTGCGCCTCGCGCCGAGCGGCCCGGACGCACCTAAGGCTCTGGAAGCCCTCGGGCTGCTCTACTGGCACGAGAACGACTATGCAAATGCGGTAGCGTCGCTCGCGAAGATCGCGGCACGGTTTCCATCCAGCAGAGAAGCGCCGGGGTCGGTCTATCGCATCGGGCGAATCTACGAAGAGCAGAAGGAGTTTGCGGCGGCGCGCGCGGCGTATCGGCGTCTCGACGCGCGCTATCCCGAGAGCGAAAACGCGCTCGACGGCCGCTTCCGCATCGGATGGACCTACTACATGGCGAGGCGGTATGCGGCGGCGGCGTCGGCGTTCACTCACGGTCACGCGAGCGAGCCGCTCGATCGCGACATGTTCGTCTATTGGCACGCGCGCGCTCTCGAGAAGCAGGGCGAAAGCGAGGCTGCGCGTGCAGAGTTTCTGCGCCTCGCCGAAACCACCGACAGCAACTACTATCCTGAGCTCGCGAGCATGAGGCTCGGCGGAAAGGTCGCGGTCGACCTTCCGGCGGCGTCTGCTGCAGACCCCGCCTATTCGGGGACGCCGAGGGTCAGCGCCGCGGCCGAGACGCATCTGGCGCGCTGGCAGGCTCTCAACACACTTGGGCTCAAGGACCTTGAGCCCTACGAGCTGGAGGCGATCGAGTCCAAGAGTGGCAACCTTCCGGGCGTGCGCATCTTCGTGCTCGCCGGATTGGACAAAGCGGGTGCGTGGAGCGAGGCAATTCAGCAGGCGACCGTGATGGCGAAGCGCGGCCAGATCGAGAGTGACGTGGCCGAGCGCGTACGCTATCCGCGCGCGTATTGGGACCTGTTCCACCGCGCTGCCGAGCAGCGAAGTCTTGATCCGTGGCTGGTGCTCGCGCTCGCGCGACAGGAAAGTCTCTTCAATCCCTATGCGACGTCGGTCTCAAACGCGCGCGGCTTGATGCAGCTCATTCCGTCGACCGCGCGCAAAGTGGCTGCTGAAGCGGGCGTCAACCCCGAGGACATTCAGCTCTACAATCCATCGGTGAATGTGGCGCTCGGTACCACCTATCTGCGCAACCTCACGCAGCTGTTTCATGGTAACGAGTTTCACGTCGTCGCGGCTTATAATGGCGGCGAGCACGCTGTGCAAAAATGGCTCGCGATGTATCCAGGCGACGACGACGAATGGGTCGAGAATATCGCCTACAGCCAGACGCGCGATTACGTGAAAAAAGTGATCGGAGGAAGACGAGAATACCAGCTTCTCTATCAGCAGAAATCGCCGGCGTTTGCCTCGCGCGCGGTGCCGCGATCGTCGGGATAGACGTCGGCGAAGATTTTCTCGATCTTGCGGCGCTCGAGTGGCGCGCCCGCTGCCTGTCATTTTCGCGGGTCGATTTGCGTGCGGCACCCGGTCGCGATCCGATAGCCTGGCTTGCCTCTGAGTTGACGACGAAGGCGCCGATGCTTGGCCAGGGCGCGATCGCGATAGTCGATTCTCCGTCAATGCCGCGTCGCGATCCTGATCGCGAGCGCGCGATCGACTCGTGCCTGCGTGCGATGGTTGCGCGGTTCAACGCGGAGGCGTCGCGAGCGAACAGGATCGTACTCGCGATGTTTCCGACGCCGACCCGCGAGTCCTTCGTCGAGTTCGCCGCGGCATTCGATTGCAAACCGCATTTGAGAAGCTTCGGCGGCGCGCTCTTTGGCCGCCGCATCGGAGGTGACTCGGCGGCGAGGTCCAAAGTGGGCGGGGACGTCCGCCGCTACTCCGGAGGAAGGATCTTCACCCGCTTCATGCTCGCGGGCTTCGCCACGCATCGTGCGCTCAAGTCGCTCGGCGTCGATGCCTTTGAAGGATATCCATATCTTGCGTTTTGCCTCTGGAAGCCGCCCGTCGTTCGACTCCCGCCGAAACGTGAACGCGGCGCGCTCACGGCGCGCATCACGATCCTCGACCGCATGGCTTCGCAAGCCAGGCGCGAGGCTTCGGCGCCGCCGAGTTCGATCGATCTTGTTGATGCGGCGGCGCTCGCGATCAGCGCGGCAGCGGCGCGCGCGAGCGGATCGCTGTGGTCGATTTCGCATCCAGCCGAAGGCCGCCTGCTGGCTGCGCTGCCGCAGTCCTTCGCGAAACGGGCAGTCGCAAGAACTCTCGCGCGTCTGCCGGCGCTCGGCTTGACAAGGCGCGAAGCAAAAGGCTTCAAAGGGTATGTCTAAATTCGACGATCGAGGCCACCCTCAGCCGCGGAGAAGCTATTGCCCCTGCGCGATTTCAAAGCCGTCTTCTTTGACCTCGATGGCACGTTGGTAGACATTCACGGACCGCTCTACATCGCGGCGCGCAACGCGCTCGACGAAGTCGGCCATGGCCCGCCGCTCACGCCAGAGCGTTACCGCGATGGGATGGCACGCGGAGATTTCTGGGAAGGTATGCCAGACGACCTGAAGCCGCGTCTCTTCAAGCTCGCGTTCGCGTATTTCGTGGCCGAGGTCGATCGCACCGAGCGCCTCGAGGTGCTGCCTCACGTGACCGAGACTCTCGCCGAACTGAAGCGCCGCGATTACGCGACCGGCGTAATCACGAGCCGGCCTGGCGAAGTGCGGCGGCTCGTCGAGAAGCTCGCCATGGTGGGCCTCGCGCCGCATCTCGATCACGTCGTCACACAAACTGATTCCTCGCTGCGCGCGCTCGACAAGAGCGAGAGCCTCCGCCAGACCGCGGTCCGCGCCGGCATTCATCCGAGCACATGCATCTACGTTGGCGACGAGCCGCGCGACATGATGGCCGCGGCCAACGCCGGCTATGGCGCGGCCCTCGCGGTCGCGACCGGAGCGGCCACCTATACGCAACTGCGCGATCTCGCGCAGTACAAAGCGGACTTCGTGATGAACTCGATGTCCGAGCTGTTCGACACAATCGACCGGCTTCGGGCGGAAGGGCCGGCGTAAGCGTGGCACGCTTCGAAGAGTATCGCGAGCCGCCGCGCGCGCTCGAGGGAATCAGGGTCGTCGAGCTGCCGTGTCTTGACACGATGCCGTTCATGGCTGGGGCGATGGCGGCGAAGTCGTTCGCCGATTTCGGCGCCGAGGTGATCAAGGTCGAGCCACCGCGCATCGGCGCGCAGGAGCGCAGGCTCGGTCCGTTTCGCGATGAGATGCCCGATCCGGAGACTGGAGGGCTGCATCTTTTTCTCAACACCAACAAGCTCGGCGTGACGCTCAATCTCGAGGATCGGCGCACACGCGACCTGCTGTTTCGGCTTCTGGAATCTACTGATGTTGTTCTGAATCCGAATCAGCCGGCTCTTAACCAGCGGCTCGCAATCGATTGGCGAACACTCACTGCTCGATTCCCGAAGTTAATCGTCGTCTCGATGACTTTCTTTGGTGACGAGTCGCCGTACCGCGACTATCGCGGTGGTGACCTGATCGCGACGCACATGAGCGGCGTCGGATGGGAAACGCCGTACCACCAGGTGCTCGATCTCGCGAAAGAACCTCCGCTTCGCTCGGGTGGCCGCCAGTCGGATTACCTGACGGGATATACTGCGGCGTCGGCCGCGATGTGTGCGCTGTTTGCGCGGCGCAGATCCGGCGTTGGACAACACGTTGACGTCAGCCAGTGGCTCGCGATGGTCAGCATGATGCGGCCAATGCTCGGCGTGCACTCGCACGAGGCAACTACGTCCGCCGGTTATATCCGATTGACTCAGCGTCACAAAACGGGCGCGCAATGGGTGTATCCGTGCCTCGACGGATGGGTGAGCTTCAATGCCGGGACTGAGCGCTTCTGGCAGGGCGCAAAACGAGCGATGGGCGAGCCGGCGTGGATGAACGAAGAACTCTTCAAGACGCCGCAATCGCGTGCCTTGCACATCGACGCGATCGAGGCAGGCCTGCTTGACTGGCTGTCGGGCGTGACGCGCAAAGAGGCCTTCGAGCGTGCGCAAGGACAGCACGTGCCGTGCTTTCCCGTCAATTCGCCGGCGGAGGTCGCGGGCAACGAGCAGTACGCGGCGCGGCGCTTCTTCGTCAATCACGATCATCCCGCGGCGCGCGAGGTGCGGATGCCTGGTGCGCCATGCGGATTCAGCCGAACGCCGTGGCGAATCGTGCGTGGCGCACCGCGCCTCGGTGAACACAATCGCAAGATCTTCGCTCAACGGCTCGCGATCGCTGAGGCGGAGTTGAAAGCGCTGGCAGAGGAGGGCGTCGTCTGATGGGCGCGCTTCCCTTCGAAGGGATCCGAATTGCCGACTTCGGCTGGATTTTCGCAGTGCCGCATGCGACGGCGTGGCTCGGCGCGCTGGGCGCCGACGTCATTAGAATCGAATCGACGCGCGCGCCTGACCTTGTGCGATTTCTCACCGGCACCGACGGTAAGATCGGAATCAACCGGAGCGGTGTCTTCAATTCGATCAATACTTCGCGGCGCAGCCTGACGCTCAACCTTGCGAAGCCCGCGGCGCAGGAAATCGCGCGCCGAATCGTCGCGAAGAGCGATATCGTCACCGAAAATTACACCGTCGGCAACATGATTAAGTACGGTCTCAGCTACGCCGACCTGGTGAAGGTAAAGCCCGACATCATCATGATGTCCGGCACTCCGCTCGGTCAGAGCGGGCCCTATGCGAACACTGTCGGGTTCGGTCCGACAACACAGGCGTTCGCCGGGCTCTGCCAAATCACGGGCTATCCCGACTCGACGCCGTGTGGGATCGGCGGCACGTGGCCGGACTTCGCGGTTGGCACGGGGATGGTATTCTTCCTGCTTGCCGCGCTGCACCATCGTGATCGCACGGGCGAAGGCCAGTACCTCGATCTTTCGATGGCCGAGATGGTCACGACGATGATGCCCGAGGCGATGATGGAATATCTGGTCAGCGGGCACGATCCGTTGCCGCTCGGGAATCGCGACGACGCGATGGCTCCGCATGGCGTCTTTCTAACGGCTGGCGAGGATCGCTGGATTGCGATCGCGATTGCAAGCGACGATGAATTCGCGGCGCTCGCTGAAGTACTTGGCGTGCCATCACTCGCACGCGATCCCATGTATCTGCGGCTTGGCAACCGGCTCGCCAACGTCGATTCGCTCGAGCGCGAGATCGCGGCGCGCGCGCGCAACTTCGATCGCGATGAGCTGGTCGGCAGACTCCGCGAACGCAATATCGCGACGGGCCCCGTTTACAACGCTGCGGAGGTAATCGCCGATCCAGCGTTTCAATCGAGCGGGATGCTCGTGACGCTGAATCACGGCGAAGCCGGCGCGCGCGCGGTGCCGGGGATGCCGGTGCGCTTCAGCGCGATCGCCCCCGACTATTTCGGCGCGCCGATGATGGGTGAACATACGGACCAAGTGCTGACCGAATTGCTCGGCATGTCGGCGGAGGAAATCTCGCGTCTGCGCGCCAATGAAGTAATAGTTTAGGTCATGACGGAAGCAGGTGTACTTGGCAAAGGCGCGCGCCCGAGCGCGTTCACCGTTTGGGTGCAGGCGATTCGCGCACCGTCGCTCACGGCGGCGGCGATTCCGGTGCTGCTCGGAATGGCGGCGGCCGCGCGCGACGGATTTTTTTCGCTGCCACGGCTCATCCTCGCGCTGGTCGGCGCGATGGCGATCCAGGCGGGCACCAACCTTATCAACGACTACTACGACTACCGTAGCGGCGCGGATCTGGAGCAAACGCTCGGCCCGAGCATGGTGATCCAGCGCGGACTGCTGACGCCCGAGCAAGTATGGCGCGGCGGTGTGGTCGCGTTCGCAATTGGCGCGGCGCTCGGGCTCGTGCTGGTCTGCCTCGCGGGATGGCCGATTCTCCTGATCGGTATCGCCAGCGTCGCGGCGGGATATTTCTACACGGCGAAGCCCGTAGCGCTCGCGTACGTCGCGCTCGGCGAGCTCACGGTCTTTATCTTCATGGGTCCAGCGATCGTGATGGGCACGTACTTCGTCATGGCGGAGAAGTTCACCTGGCCTGCGCTCTGGGCCTCGATTCCGCTCGGCTTCGTGGTCGCCGGAATTTTGCACGCGAACAATATCCGCGATATCGAGACCGATCGGCGTCACGACAAGCGCACTCTCGCGACGATTCTCGGCCGTAGCGGCGCCAACTGGGAGCTGGTCGCGCTCGATGTGGCCGCGTACGCGACGACGCTCTTCGCCGTTTTCACGCGCGAGCTTCCGTGGGTTGGGCTCGCGGTGTTTATCACGCTGCCACGGGCGCTCGATCAAATCCGTATCGTGATGCGTGAGTCGGAAGCGAAGAAACTCAACCTCGCGCTCATGCGATCGGTTCAGCTTCACATGGAGTTCGGCCTCGTGCTGACGGCTGCGATGCTGATCGCGGCGTTCATGCGCTGGTAGCGGATCGAATCAATGTCTGAACCGTTCGCGGAATCGCAAACCGTCCCGCTCGCTGAGGGAGCGGAAACTTTTGGCGCGCAACTGCTCGAAATGGAGAAGGCGATTGACGCCGGCGCCTACCAGCCCGGCCCCTGGGATCGCTTCATCCGCGCGGCGCGCAATCAGCCGCCGGCCGTACGCCTGGCGCTGGCCGAGGACGCAGGACGCGTGAGCCGCAAGCTCCATCTGCGCAACGGCCGTGCGACGATGCCGCTCGAGCGCGCGATCCTGTGGGAATCGAGCGCGACCATAATCGGTGCGATCTTGCTCGGCGCTGGCGTCGCCTGGAGATCGAATGTTCTCGCGTTGCTCGGAGCGCTGACCTGGACTACGACGTACCAGCCGCTCGTTAAAGTCGCAGTCGGCACGGCCCTCGGCATGAGCTTCGACTACGCCTATCTCGAGGGTTCGTTCGAGCCGCGCTTCAAAATCACTTATGGTACATATCTCGCGCGTCCGCGATGGGCGCGCATCCTCTTTCATCTTTCAGGTATCGTCGGATCGCCGCTGGGAATTTATCTCGCCAGCGTGTTGATGGCGCCGAACCTGCCGACCAGCGCGAAGGTCTGCGATGTGATCTTCTGGATCTTCAACGCGGTGAACCTGCTCGCTTTGGTTGGCGGAACGATGGGAAGGCGGAAGCTCGGTCCCGTTCGCGTCGCGATTTCGAGTGGCGGCGTCGCGGGCGCCGAACTGCACGACGCGTTCACGATTGTGCGCGGCTAGGCTCCTGGAGCGCTAGAGCACCGCGACGGGCGGAGGCTGCGTGCCGAATTCGGTGCGCAGACGCTGATAGCCATCGAGATCGTCGAGTGTGCGCATGAAGCCGCGATGCACCCAGCCGAACACGGGTAAGCCGCGCGCGACCATGGGCCCAAACAAGCCGGTGAACAGACTCCACGGCGTCTTGGCGGGTATCAATTCGAGTGTGGCGGACTCAGCCACGATCACACCGCAATACATGTAGCTTGCGAGCTTCGCGGCCAGAGCCGCGTCGAATTGACGCGGAAAATCTTCGTACGTGAGCGGGCTGCGCTGCCTCATGATGCGCATCCGGCGAATGCGTGCGGCGGAATCGATCTGAAGATGGCTGTAGTAGTCGAGGTTTTCGGGGTGGGCGAGAACGATCGTCGCGAGCGCCTCGCGCCTTCGATGAAACCAAATCACCTTGGCCAGATCCAGATCGAGAATCGTGTCGCTGTTGGCGATCACGAATGTATCCGTGCCGAGAAATTCTTTGAGGCCGTTGAGCGGCCCGCCCGTGCCAAGCAGTTTCGGCTCGGGCGCCCAGGTTATCGAGATGCCGAACTTTGCGCCGTCATCGAGCGCATTTTTCAGCTGACTCGCAAGATGATGGACGTTGATCGCGACGTCACTGATACCCGCGCGCTTGAGCATCGCAAGCGGATAGTGAATCAGCGGACGCCTGCCGATCTCGAGTAGCGGTTTCGGCGTCGTCACGGTCAGCGGCCGGAGCCGCTCGCCGATTCCAGCCGCGAGAACGAGCGCTCTCATTGTGGGAGATGCGTTTCGCCCGTGGCCGCTCCCAGAGCGTCTGAGAGGTGTGGAAAAACGGTGCGGGCGTGAGCGAGGATGCGGCGCGCCTGGCCAAGTGCGTGCGGCACGTATTGCGCGTAGCCGAGCTTGCCGTCGCGCTCGAACATTCTGAAACGCCCGGCCATTTTGAGCGCGTGTTGGAGCACGGCGAGGCGGTAACTGCGGGCAAAATCGTTCGGCGCGAGGTTGACTGCCTGCCGGCGGGCGAGGCCCGCGTAATAGTAATCGAGCAAGCGCTGCTCGAGCGCGTGATGCACGATCTCGCCCGTGTCGCGCGTTGTCAGCAGGACGGCGAGGTCCTGGGCTGAAGGCGCCATCAGCGCGTCCTGGAAATCGATCACCCGAATTTTCGGGCCGTGCTGGAGGTAGAGGTTCTGCCCATGGTAATCGCGGTGAGACAGCACGCGAGGGAAACGATCGAGTCCCTCAGCGAGTTCATCCAGCTCGGCGTAGATCGCCGCGCGATCAGATCGCGGTGCAATTTCTGGCAGCGTAATCTCGACGAACTGAGACAGCTCCCACACGAACAGCCTGCGATCGTAGTTGACTGACGAAGCGAAGCATCGATGGTGAATGCGGCGCGTGCCCTCGACATGAATCTTGAGCAGCTCGTCGATTGCGAGCCGAAAGAGATCGGCAGCCGAGTGCGGTGACCGAGCGACTGCGTCGCGCAGCGAGACCTCCCCAACGTCCTCGACCAGCAGCGCCCGATGCTTGGTGGAAGTCGCGAACAGCTTTGGCACGGCCACGCTTATCGACGACAGGTAGCGATGCAGGTTTATCCAGGGCGGCTCCGGCAGCGGCTCCAGGAGCAGGCCGAGCGCGCGCGCGTAGGGTGGCAGATCGTCGGGGCCAAGATCGACGAGAATTGCGCTGAGAGGCGCGGCGGATGCGGCAGCCTCAGGACTTATTGCCAGGCGCCAGAAGCGGCGCGTTGAAAGATCGCCGCGCAGAAGCTCGGCGCTAATGAGCGAAGAGCCGGGCCACTGCTCGGCGACGGCATCGCGCGCCCAGGCCATCAGGGCGCTGTCATCGGCGTGGCTCACACGCTCAAGTTTAGCGGATGGCCGCGCAGTGTCGCCATGCGGCTCGCCGAGCTGCGCAAATAAAAAACCGGCGCAGCCTTGAGAGCCGCGCCGGCAAAAGGCGCTTGCTGCTCGCGCGGGCACGCGCGATTCAGAATGACCTCCGATCAGTCGCCACCGACCGCGTGTCCACCTTCAGCAGCCCGCGCCATCGCTTCCGGCGTGAACCAGTCGCGATCGACCGAGCCCATGTTGATGAACCATGAATCACGCGACGGCGCGTCCATCGACGGATGGTAACAGACCGTCGCGAAACCGCTCTGCACGTTTATCGATGAGGAACCGACCTGGAACTCGCGCTTGAACGGATAAATCGCAATCCGCGCGCCGGGCTCCGAGCGGTCAGCATAGTGCATCCACGAGGTATAGTTGACGAACAACTGTCCGTTCCGATCATACATATCGTTCGCCATCACGAAGTCGGCTTCGGAATCGATGTACATGACCTCCTTCTCGTACAGGGACACGAACTTGCCGGGCCGCGGGCGTCCTTCGACCACGTCCATGTGGCGAATTTGCCAGTTATCCGGGCAGTGGCTGGCGCCGCCGTCCGTCGGGCATCGGATGTCCGGCACGGTGGCGACGTTGATCGCGGCGAGCTGGTTCTTCTCGCCGAGGAACTTCCAGTCGTAGTTTTCGTTCTTGCCGCTGAAGCCCTCGTAGTGATTCGGATCGTAAGCCTGTGGACCGCTGGCGGTATCAAGAATCGAGTAGTTCAGGCGGCGGAGGCGTCGCGCGCCCGGTGTCCATGTCCACGCCGCATCATCCTTGGTCGGATCGGCGTAGCGGAACTTGATGAGGCCGGTACCGCGATCGGACTGAGGCGCGAGGACCGGGTAGAGCAGGCTCAGGAAGTAGCGGCCGGTCAGCTTGAAATCTGGATCGATCGGAATCGGCTCGACCTCGGTGCGGCCGACTTCGTTGTAGCCCGCGTAGTGGCCGACCTCGATGTCGGTGATTTCACGAAACGCGGCGTTGCGGCCCCAGTAAACGCTGTCGCAATCGAACCAGCGCAGATCGTATTCGTCGGTCGAGATCGGACGAAATGCGACGTTCCACATGACCTTCGATCCCGCTTCGGGATCGTTGGCATCGATAATCGGGAACGGTTCGCCTGCGACGTAGCCGACGAGGCTACGGTGATCAGGCGTCAGCCTGACCTGCGAGGAGTACTTTTCGGTCGCGTCCTTGTAAGGCGGCGGCCAATCAATCCGCTCCGTCGGTACGACCTTGATCGTCATGCCGTGCATGACACGCTCGTACTGACCCGGTGAAATGAGGTCCTTCACCTTGTACGAGTTTTCCGGCGTGATGAAATCGCCCGGCTTGACCTGGGCGTTAGCCGGCGGCGCGGCAGCCATCATGGCCAGAGCGGCCACCATGATGCTGATGCGCCAGGTTCCCCAACCCGCTGCATGCTCCATAGCAACTCCTTCTGCGGCATCGAAATGCCGGTCCCTGAGAATTTGTCAACGAAGCCATTCTTATCCATCTTATTAGCAATGCGCTAGCGGCTCTTTTCGTGGGCCAGACCGCGACTCAAACAAAAAACCGGCGCAGTCATCGTGACCACGCCGGTAAATCGGGCAGTTTTTGAGCGTCCCGGCTTCAGAAGCCGCCGAGACGGTATTAGAATCGGACTACTCTCTAGTCACCTGAAACTGCGTGACCGCCCTCCGCGGCTCGCGCCATCGCCTCCGGCGTGAACCAGTCGCGATCGACTGAACCCATGTTGATGAACCACGAATCGCGCGACGGCGCGTCCATCGACGGATGGTAGCAGACGCTCGAGAAGCCGCTCTGCACGTTGACCGTCGACGAACCAACCTGGAACTCGCGCTTGAACGGATAGATGGCAATTCGAGCGCCCGGCTCGGAGCGATCGGCGTAGTGCATCCACGACGTGTAGTTGTTGAACAGTTGTCCGCCTCGGTCATACATATCGTTGGACATCACGAAGTCCGCC
>JASHPB010000171.1 GCA_030038355.1 Candidatus Binataceae bacterium | reverse complement strand
TTTATACCTATAACGCAGACGCGTCGATTGCACCGGCTTAACGTTTCGCTTTCATGAACACTGCGCAGGATCCGGGTCCCGAGTCATACAGCCCTGACAACTTCGAATGCTTCGCGGGTAAGAACGAAAACACACAACTGCCCTTTCCTTGGCGCCAGAAATCTGCTCGGATCGATTAACGATCCACGTCCGTGCCGTCCTTGATCTGATTGTCGGTGACGCCGTTGTCAGAAGGCGCGATGACGCACCGACGTGGTCGAGTCCATCTACCGGCTGCCTTCCTGCGTGTTGTGATTGTCGATCGAATCATCGTGGCCGAGCAGCCGTAGGACTCTTCGGGCGCGCGCGTTACCTCGGCATGCGCGATCGCGACAAAAACTCGTCATCGTGTGACAAGCGGGATTTCGATTGAAGAGCGTCGGCTTCGCGTAGTTGATGGGCGTGTCGAGGCGGAACACTCGCCCCTTCTATAGCGTCCGCGGCGCTTCGACCACGCCCTGATTTCGATACTGTGAAGCGGCCGTCCTTGTCACTCAGTTCGACTTTTTTAATGGCCATGCCCTTCAGCTTCGCCTGATGGTTCAGCACCACGATCGCCGCGTTGACAGGTGCCGGATCGCTCCGTTTGATCCTTGAGCGCAGAGACGATTAGAAGTAATCGTCGCGCTCGTTCTGCATCTTGCGGTGCTCAATCGGCGTCCGATGGATCGTCTCGCGGATGAACGCGGCGATAACGCATCGCATCGGTTCATCCGTTCAACGGTTGCGAGCCTGACCCCATTTTTACTGCGTAACGTAGAGACCAGTCTTAGCGTGGCATCCGGCTGCTGGCGCGTGCACGATCTCGGTGCTAATTCCATCGTCCTTTCATGCAGTGCAAGCCCCAGCCGGTTACCAAGCCCCACACGGAGAAGGGATTTAATCCGATACCAGGATTTGAATCCTTGGATGCAGTCTATTTCGTGGCGGTTCACCTTGGCGGAATTGCAGCGATAATGCGCGCCGCGCGAAGTACGCAACGAGCTTTATCGATTCCGCCTGAAGGCAAAAAGTCTAGGATAGTCCGTTGGGCCGATTAACCGCCTCTCAAGTGATGCTCTGATTGTGTGTGTCCGCTAGAATCTCGCCTCGATGAAGCACGAGAGATCATCGGAATTGGACCTCGTCACTCTGCTTTCGAAGCTTCACGTGGATAAGAGCCCGCATACGGGTCGCTCACTGCTTGACCATCTGCGGGGCACCCAGGAGCTGCTCGAAGCGTGGGAAAATCCGAGGGCGGTCTGTCTGGCCGGACTGTTCCACAGCGTTTACGCGACGCAGTCGTACAAGCATCAATCGGTCACATATTCGCGCCGTGAACTGATTCGGCGCGCAATCGGAACACGCGCAGAGCGGCTCGCCTACCTCTTTTGCGTGGCTGAGCGCAGCAAGTTTTTCGACCAAAGCATCAAGAGCCGGCCACGCCTCTACAACCGAATCTCAGGGCGGACGGTGCCAGTGGCACCTAAGAGTATGCGCGCGCTGGCCGAAATCGAAGTCGCGAACTACGTCGAGTTCTTACCGCGCACCACGATGAGCAAATTCGAACTGCAGGAGTTCTGCGCCAAGATTAGATCCGCGAAGGGTGCGCTCACTTCTGGAGCCTATCGGGCAGCGCTCCAGAGCCTGCGTTCCAAGAGCAAAGCGCTACGTCTAGAAGCGGCATCCTAGGATTGGCGCAATAGTGTCGCCTCTGTTTGATTGACGCTAACATGTCACAGGAGTTATCAAGGTCAGATGGCGCGGGGCTCATCTCGCCACGAATTATATGTTGAATGTTATAGCGGGAGGGTTTTGTTTCAACGCTTAAACAATATACGCGGAGTGAAAAGACTCCTCTCGCCAAAAGGCCCGAGGGGTCGTTTGGTATCGGATAAGGGGCGTTTGGGTTGAACTGAAGTAATAATTGAGCTTCGGTCGCCATAAAGGCCACCCGACATCCGGAGGCGAGACCAATGGCGGATGCAACTAATTCCGAACATTACCCGAGTCAGGCCGAGGTCGAGGCCATCGCTCAAATCGCGCGCGAGCGCAAGTGGCCCGCCGAGCTGGCTCAACGCATTGCTGCGGCGCGCGTAGCGATTGACGAACTGAAGTCCTGGGGTTGGATGTGGCTCTCAGCTGAGCAAGCCGCTTCTCAACTCAAATGGCACGAGCGGCTGACCGTTGGCGATTTGCGTGGCCGGGAAGCCATCTGGAGCGACAATCAAGCTTTCTCCGATCTCTGGGCCGCCTCGCCGGAAGAGATCGGCGACTGGGAGATTATTGTTGAACGCGGCCCGGACGCATTCGCGCAGTTCAAGTTACAGGAAAATGTGCATCTGCCGGTCCTTGCGCTGGGGCACGAGCTTGTAGCCTGCTGCGGATTCTCGCGACGCAATGTTTTGATCGCCGGTCGGCGCGTGTCCGTAGTCTATGGACAGGCGCTCAGAGTCCGCCGTTCGGCTCGGCGGATGGGTTACGGCGATCAGGTACGGCGTATCTCCACGCCACCCGGCATGCTACGCCCCGCGATCGGCCAGTACGACATCATGCGGACGCAGAACTTCGCGGTGGTTAACTGGTGGAAGAAGTACATTCCCGATACCTTTGAAAACGTGCCGACGCGGGAAGGCTCCGTACCAGGCATTCCCGTATCGGTCGCGCAGTTCCCATCGCGGGCCATCGCCGGACGCGATCGCGCGATCCGGCCAGTCCGTCGGGAGGATCTCCCCGCATGCGTCGAGTTCATCAATCGGACCCACGCTGGGACCGACCTTTTTCGTCCGTACACGGCCGACTTTCTTGAGCAGACTCTGGACGAGGGATTCTGGGGCGACCAGCCGGCAAAGACCGGCAATCCAGCAATGGACTGGTGGAACGGCGTGTATGGCTGGCGCGACTATTTTGTCGTTGAAGAACACGGTCGCATCCGCGCGTGCGGCGGGCTGTGGGACCGCGGTCGCGACGTGCGTGAGCGCTGGCGTAGGACTGGAAGCAGCGAGGAGAAGACCATCGCGAGTACCTGTGTGCTCGATTTCGGATTTGCCGAGCGCACCGAGGCTGCCATGGCGCGGCTCGTGCAATTTTTCATCGGACGCGCCCAAGAGCTCGGTCGGGATTATCTGTTACTGCCGCTCGATCATTTGCCGAAGCTGGCACAGGAACTCGCCGCGTTCCAACCGGAACTTGATACGCGCGCGCTCCGCTGGACTCTCAAAGACCCGGCGATCACCCGGCCATATACGGACCTCAGGTATTGGTGACCAGGGTTCCAGATGTCCCGAATTGTTGACCCGCAGCATCAGCGAAATACGTCCAGAGAACACCTCATGGGAGAATGGCGGCTCAGCACTGAGGCGATGCAATCACCTCGATGTTCATAGCGTTGGATTCTGAAGATCCGGGACCTCTGTCGGTGATTGAAGATCAAATGATTTAAACGGGCAATCAGTCCATGGTTGCTTGGAAAAAAATCAAGGGAAGGGAAGGACGATGGCTGACAATGTGCGGCAGGCAACCGTTAATGATATCGAAACTATGGTCCAACTCTCGGAGGAAGATCGTCTAGAACGTGAGAGGATGGATCCCGAGTTTTTCCGCAAGGCCGAGCGAAGTGTGGAAGCACAGAAAGCGTACTTCAGGTGGCTACTCCCGCAGAACCACGTGATTGCGCTCGTTCATGAGACTGCGGATGTCATAGATGGCTTCACGATCGCGACGCTGATTACCGCGCCGCCCGTATACGATCCGGGCGGACAGACAGTACTCATTGATGACTTTAGGGTCGCGGATCCACAGTCATGGGAGTCGGTCGGAACTCCGCTATTCGATGCGGTTGAGAGCGAAGCGCGTAAACGCCGCGCGGTCGGAATTGTTTCGATATGTGTCCACAAAGACGAGTTGAAACGCCGCTTCCTTTCACGTCTTGGACTGCGCATCGTCTCCGAGTGGCACTTCAGGCCCATAAGACCGTGATTCCAAACTGAACCTGTACCCGCAAACTCGGCTACGCGCGGGCTAACTCGCAGAGCAGGTCAACCGTATCCAGATGGGACCGTACTTGCCCAAGCGTTTCTCTACCGCGCTGCCGGTGGTGGCGGTCAATCTCGAATAGCCTTCGGAGTTCTGCGCGTACGAGCATCTGTGCGATGTCTCGGACGTCGTTGACCATGTCTAAGATTGAAGCGTCGGCCCCTCCCCAAACGAGAGCGTCCACCACAACCACCGCGAGCGCGAACTCGGCGGGTCTCCAATACGGGGAGAAATCGATCACCGCCGGTGGCAGGTGCTCGGCGAAGAGCACATTGCCGGTGAAGTCGCCGTGGATCAGCTGGCTCGCAAGAGCGATAGGACGCAGGAGAGTTAGCAACTTCTCAACTGGTATCTGCAACTCAGGGTAGCAAACTGGCGGCAATTCTCCCCATGCGATATGGTCGGCGGCCGACCATGGGTCGGTCCGGCGATCGAGAAATGGAGGGCGGGGAATTTCCTTCAGCGCCTCATGAAACACCTTGCAAAAGGCGATCAGCTTGGGCCATCGACTCGAAGAGGTATCGCGCTCACCTTCCACCCATTCCTGCGCGTACCATCCTTCAACTATCCAGTCACCCGAAGCGGCAACGAGCACATGCGGGACCCGGAACCGCTCCGAACGCAGAAGATTCAGGACGGATGCGACCCAAGCAATTTCCTCAGTTCCTTGGGCAATAGTCTCGTCTTGGTCGATCCTCTTTAGAACGATTGGCCCCGCACGATAAACGAGATGCATCCCGCCGCTAAGAGGCGTAGCAGCGTTCTCAATTCCAAATGATTGAAGTACTCGCTTCGTGGGAACCGCGCTCATGATTCTCATGGCATCGGTTTGCCGCTACGACCAGAACGCATCGGCGGCGCGCTGGTCAGCGGAAAATGACCAGAATTCGGTCACTGCATTTTCCTTAATCCGGTAAATGTCGTACTCAACGCAGTCGTAGGGACGTCCGTGCCGCTTGCCCGTCGCGTGCAACACGGCCAATGCGTAATCCTGATTCGCGGTGACGCTCACCAGCCGAACCTGGAGTGTTCCTTCCGCCGCTCTCTCGAAACTCTTGAACGCTGAGAAAACCGAGTCGCGGCCCGGGTAGGATTCGGCCAGCGGATGATTGCCTTCCACATGCCAGACGACCTCCGGTGCGAACAGATCGATTGGCGGGTGCTGTCCAGCCGCGAAGCAGGCGTGAAGTCGTTTAATCAAGTTTTCGTTGACGTGACCCATCGCAGGTGCTCGTGCTCAGGCGCAGGCGGTTAGCGGTTGTTGGCGATGCCGACCAACTTGCGTCGCATTTTTGCAAACGCGCCGGGTTCCAGGCCAGCGTCAAGAGACGCCTTTACCTCCGTTGCGCACGACTGCGGGGTTTGATTGGTGGTCTCGACCTTCAAATCGTAGAGCGCGCCCTCGTACGTGAGTCTCGCGGAGCCCCGATGCCAGCCCGCTCCGCTGCGACCCCGGGCGACATGCCTTCTTTCCGGCTCCTCGCCCGAGACGAAAACTCCGACCATAAACGCCCGGAAAGGCTCGAACACCTGCACCGCATCGAGCAACCAATCGCGACTCCATAAGACCTGATCGCTTATCACGTTCACGCCCAATTCGAGCATGCGAGCGATGGCGCGATAATGCGCGAACACTGCTGCGTCGAGAATTGGACCGGAAATCAAGCGGAAATATTCCTTTTCCCTCGATCGTCGTCTCAATCGAGTAGTAACGTGGGTCGACCAGCGCGTGAACCTTTTGCTTAGGCGGAAGCGATCGATAAAGGGCGTCTATGCCGATTATAAGATATGGCTCATCAAGAATATTTTGCAGCGCTTGGGCGAGGGTGGTTTTCCCAGCGCTCGACCCGCCGTTCAGAACGATGAGAGTGCCACCCTTTATCATTCCAAGGTGTTCGCTTTATCGACTTCGTGCATTACCACCGCACGCGATGGCGTCGGCCGTTGAATGCAGCACCGAGAAAGGCAGAATAGCGCTTGGTCTGTTGGCGGAGCTTTTACGCGCGGGGGGTCGGCTCCTCCCACGACGGAAAGTACACATAGAAAGTGCCGTAGGCAGCGCGAGCCGCCAAGGTGACCTCCTCGACGCGGCAACGATGGCCAGGCTTCCTGATCACGCGCAATGCAGCCTCGATCAACTCAGTCGGCCTAGCATCAGGCCTCAAGCGCCGTCGTCGCTTGGCTATCGGATCGATATACGGTCTCGTGCTATCGGATCGATGCCGCTGCGCCTCCAATATCTCGCTCCTAACACCGCCGCCATTGTCGATAGAGCCAGACCCACAGCAAACGGTCGATCGCGACCAGAGCGGCCGGTCCGTCCGCCCGCGACGAAGAACCGCAGCCGATAAAGGACGGCGAGAACCTCGCCGTTCCACCTCCTGAGCAGTTCTTTGCCATTGACAATCGTTATTAGTACCATTGACGCTATCAAGCAATGGGACTAATGGGAGAAGAGACGAACTTGGTCCGAAAAACATGTTTGGGCAGGGATCCTCCGTATTTTGAACCGGGAGAAGAGGCAACGATTAGTTAACCAGATATGGATTAAGTCAATAAGGAAAGCTAATTTTACAGTGAAGTAAGACTTGTATTCGAGTTTGGTTCGCGCGTTCGAGATGTCTCCCGGTTCGTTAGTGTGCAGCGGGGAATCAAAAAAACGCGTTCGGCACGCGACATCACTGCCGGAAGGAGAAAATCATGAATCGGGCAAAGGCATTGGGGACCTTGTGCATCGGATTCGTTGCGGCCCTTCTCATGACCGCATTACCGACCGCCGCACAGGTCAAGGTTGGTGACCACATCGGCGCAGATAATGCCTGGAAGGTCAAGGATCTGGTGTCACCTGGCGTGTACTGGCGTGTGCAAAATGGGATGCAGATGATCATCGCACCCACAGAGCGAATCGATTGGCCGATCCCTTACAAAGAAGCAACCGAAAAGTATTCCGCCCAGGTTCGACTCAGCACCGATCGTCGTTCGCTTATTGGCTACATCGCGGGACAACCCTTTCCGCTCCTTGATCCGAATGACCCCGACATCGCAAACAAGATAATGTGGAACTACTTCTTCCGTCCGATTTCGACCGATGACTACGATCTGCGCTTTTTCGACGCTGAGAGCGTCTACGCCGGGCTCAACAGACCTTACAAAGTGCTCTGGTACTACACGACCGGCCACTACATGGGATACAACGAAGTGGGCCGAACCGAGGTTAATCCACTGCCGATTGACCCGGACTTCCTGGTAACAGGTCGGTACTCGATGACAGGACTTTACCCGCAGCTTTCGCCACAGGACGGGGCTGGCTCGGGGTTCTTGCGTTATCGCTATGCCGACCCACGCAAAGCCGACGATTCATATACCTATAACCCTCAGACGCGTCGAATGCGCCGGCTTAATGATTCACTTATGAGCACCGCACAAGACTCGGGTCCCGAGTCATACAGCCCCGACGACTTCGAATGCTTTGCGGGCAAGAATGAAAACTACGACTGGCGTTTCCTTGGCGAGAGGGCATTGCTCGGTTCGATTAACGATCCCGCAGACCCGCCGAAGACTTGTCCGACCGATGGTGGCGCAAGCCATTGCCCGGCGCTTTGGGAAATGCGTCATATGTACGTGCTCGAGGGTCGCGCGCGACCCGACCGTCTAGCGGGAGACCTTTATTCGCGCCACATACTTTATATCGATACCGAAGCCGACTTCGGGATGTACCAAGATCAGTACGACCGGCGCGGCCAGCTCTTCATCAACTACACGTCGTGGCTGAAGTACGCTGACCGGGTGTCGCCGCAGTCGCGGGTAGCAATCTATCCTTTCAAACGCCTGTTCCAGACCGGTTCGTCATCCACCGACGTACAATCCGGCCTTTCGACCGTTGCCTATCATCCGGGCTACGATGTGCCAGAGAAAGAATGCTGGTACATCAACATGGGCGCGGTGGACCGGAGCATGTTCAATCCGGAGGCGGTGGTGAGAGCGTCGATGCGGTAGGGTGTAGCCTGGAAATTTTCTTGGCCTGAAGAGAGAACGCGCGAGGGGCAACCTCGCGCGTTTCTTAATCCCCTGTTGCCCCAGACTGGCCTAAGAAAGACCGCCAATTCAGGGGATTTCTATTCCATTGCTAAGAGATCGGCAGTTCGAAGACTGCCTGGCGGAGCGAAATGGATTCGAACTTCCAGTGCTGTTTCTGAAACCTCGTGACGACAGCTCTAAGTGATGGTCTTGGAAACGCCAGCTGGCGTCTGGTCCTTTAGTTTCAAAGAGCGGCCGACCCTCCAAGAATGCAATTCCTCGGAGTGCTGGGAAACAACAAGATCCTTAGAATTATCGATGAAGATGCTGGTCGCTTCCGACGTACTATAGATAGCAACTTTTCGAGTGACTCTACCTAGTTAGGCCGTAATCGCCCCTGGGAGAATTGCATTCGCTCAAGAAAACCATGGGGCACAGACCGTTACTTCCCGACGGACTCTTCATAGTCCACAATGGAGTCGGCTCAGAAGAGTGGAGCGCCGATGGTTTCACCAGGCTCTGACCAGCCGCCGCCCCATAAAGGCCGCTCATTTCGGCTACCGTATATTCGTTCCGCTCCGCCGGTCAGTGATAGCGAAACGCGTTGTCTCCCCACAGTGCTATTCGATCTCCCTCTACTGATTCGCGAAAGAGTGCGGTTGCCGGGCAGCCCGCGTCTCACCTTCACGCGCGTGGCTATGCGAAACGGCTTGGAGAACCTAATGCCGGAAACGGATCGGCTTGCGGCAGCTCCGGAGCTGATTAGCGGGCCTTACCGGAAAGCTTTGCGCACTCGTCCTGCCGCGCGGTTCGCATCGCTCTCGTTCTCGAAGCCGAACACCGCCGAATATCTCGGCCCTACGACCTGCGCCAGCACGAAGCTCAGATTGATGTTAGCGTCGGCGATGGCCTTGGCTATCGCATGACCCAGCCCGGGACGATTGACACCTTCGACCAGCAGGGTTGGAATCATCGATGCCGCCAGCCCCGCCTCCTGCGCTGCAACCATTGCTCTCTTTCCCGCGACTGGGTGGACCTCTACCGCCGCCCGCGACTCCTGGCCCGGCAAGCGGTAACCCATCACCAGCTTGAGGTTTGCCTTGGCTTGGGCGAGCGGCTCGAGAGTGCTTGCCAGAATTCCCGGACGATTGTCCACTTCGCGCCGCCACAACGCGATCTTCTTCACCGTAACGGCCATCGAATTTGATACCTCCTGGTACGAGTATGTAGATTTACGCCTGCTGTGGCTTTGCCCCCTTTGCTGTATCAAAGTCAGGCAGCTACTCGCACCGCAATGCTTGGATTGGATCGAGCCGGGCGGCGCGGCGTGCCGGAAAAAAACCGAAGACGATGCCGATGATGGCCGAAAACAGAAACGCGAGGACGTTGATCTGAAGGTCAAACAAATATGGAACTCGAATCAGTTGTGCGAGTGCAACCGATGCGAGCGTAGCCAGCACGATGCCAATGAGACCGCCGAACGCTGACAGCACGACCGCCTCGACGAGGAACTGGAGCAAGACCTCACGTTCCAGCGCCCCGATGGCGAGGCGGGTACCGATCTCTCGAGTGCGCTCGGTTACCGAGACCAGCATGATGTTCATGATGCCGATTCCGCCAACCAGAAGACTCACAGCCGCGACCGCTCCCAGGAGCATCGTCATGATTCGTGTTGTTCCGGAGAGCGCCTGCGCAATCTGCCGGGTGTCGAGCACATTGAAGTTGTCGTCCTCATTCTGCGCGAGTCTTCGTCGCTCACGCATCAGCCGTTCGATTTGATCCTGAACCCTTTCGCTGGATACGCCCTCTCTGAGAGAGACCATTAAGGTGCC
>JASHPB010000170.1 GCA_030038355.1 Candidatus Binataceae bacterium | reverse complement strand
CGATTACGAGATCGAAGACGCCACTGCGAAAACGGCAGAGTGTGCTTGTTGGGTCTTGGATCCGCGAGCTGCGCGTAGTTCTCCATTGGCGCTTCGTACGGGACGACATGCGCACCCAATGGATGGAGCCGTCTCGCCGCGATCGGCGCGTTCGGAGGCTGCTCTTCTGTCGCGAACGTGCGTGGAGGAAACGGCTCGAGCTGCGCGAACACTTCCCCCGCCTGTCCCGAGGTCGAGCAGCGCTGAGACGCCACTCAGTCTCTCTCGCACCTTGGCTAGAGCTAGATAATCCCAAGGGAGTGGCTCCTCAACCATTCGGTCCTTCAACATACGAGAAGTCCCAGTGCACCGCGTCAAGCATTTTTGCCGATCGCGACAACTATTTTTGCCGGTTGTCGCCAGGTTAGTTAGGTCGTTCTGTCGGGTCGCCTCGGGAATCACTTCCCGAGGCTCCCACGGATCCGGACATGCGAGACTATCGCATCCGGCTCTTCGGCACACGGTTTCACTAAGTGACTGAGACGGAACGAAGGCGCGGCTGCGGCAGCGGATAATCCCTCAGCAGGCACCCCATTCGGTCCCAGGAGATGTAGGCTCGCTGCGAGCGACGACTCAACCACTTGCGCCACGCGCAAACGACCCGGTAGTGGAAGTTGTACAGCGCTGGGGAATTTCCGGTGATACCGAAATACCCATAGTGCCCGAGCAGCTTCCGCCTGAGTGCGACCCACTGTTCGCGCACCGGCTCATGCCGTTGACGCCGGCACCAGTCAGCGACGCGCTTGAGTGCACGTTGGAAGCGGTCTCCCGCAGTCTTTTGCTTCACCACCCAGTGCCCCTTGCGGGATTTCGCCCAGTAGTGAGTAAAGCCTAGCAAGTCGAAGCTACCGGGCCGGGTCCGAGCGTCATCGCCCTCACGCGATGCCTCTCTAGTGTCCGGTCGCCGGAAGTCGACTAGCCGAGTCTTCTCCGGGTGAAGAGTCAGACCGTATCTGGCCAGCCGCTTTGGTAGCACGTCGAGAACCCGCTGCGCGTCCCGCTCTCGCTCGAAGATGATTATTGCATCATCGCAGTAGCGGATAAGGACCGCGCGGCCGACGAGCCGCGGCACCACCTGTCGGGTGAACCACTCATCCAGCACTTCGTGCAAGTAGATGTTGGAAAGAACGGGCGAAATACTTCCGCCCTGCGGGCTGCCGGCTTCGGGGTACTCAATCCTCCCGTCTTCCATCACACCCGCCTTCAGCCACTTGCCGATCAGTCGCAGCAACACTCCGTCACGTACCCGCTTGCGCACGATGTCCCGCAAGTGACGATGGTCCAAGCTATCGAAAAACTTCCGCACGTCAATCTCTAGGACCCACCTGCCCGCCATCTTCATCGTCTGCTCCCGCACCACTCGCAGCGCCTGGTGTGCCGAGCGTCCGGGCCGAAAGCCATACGAGCAATCAAGGAAGCTTTGTTCATAGACGGCCTCCAGCACCATAGCTACTGCCCGCTGGAGCACCTTATCCTCGAAGCTAGGTACCCCGATGGGACGCGTTTGCGAGCCATCACCACCCTTCGGAATGTGCACCCTGCGGACCGGCGGTGCCACGTAGCTGCCGGACTTGGCCCGTTCGAGCAGCGAGCGGAGATTTTCCTCCAGCTTGCCCGCGTACTCGGCGGCCGTCTGCCGGTCTACTCCAGTGGCTCCGTCCTTGCGCGTGCGCCGATATGCCTCGCGCAACCAGTCGATATCGATGTGGTGGGCAAGCGTCGTCAATGCCGCCTGTGGCATCTCGCGCGCCAGCTTTGCTATCTGCCCGAGTTTCGTTGATACGGTTGTGGAGCTCGATGTCTCCGCCATATTTCCCTCGAACGTTCCCGTGTTCCGGTGCTCCCTTCCCTCCACGGGGTCCCTCGGGTTGGTTCCCCCGCTTCAGCGGTAATTATGAAGCACTCCGACTTCCTGCCGCCCTTCCCGCGTCGCTTGGTTGCCTTCGCTTCGCGGTACCATCGCTGCGCCTTGGGTTCGCTCCCGCGGTGTAAGGCACAACCTCCGCGGGCCTGGGATTGTTTACCGGATTCCCAAACCGGTTTCGTCGACGGAGGCGACAGGACCTCCCAGGTTCCTGGAGGACCCCATTATGTACGTGCCGTGCTCTCAGACCCCGGCAGGACCTCGGCGCTCGGCCACTACCGCGCTTCGGTGTTGTCTTGCGCCTTATACACGGCGTCGACTCCTGCGAAAGCCATATTTCGAGGCTCAATCACACGGCCCGCACACTCGCTGTCTACGCTTCGCAGGGTGGATTGCTCCACCGCCACGCAAGACTCGCTTCCGGTTGGCTGGCCTGCCCTTTCCGGGTGGGACTCGATTCCCACTGGGTCCCAATGAAAGGTTTCAGATCCTCTCTTCCTCCTCTCCCAGGCTTCGCCTGGCGCACGCTTAATATAGTTACAGGGGGAATAGGTTCGCTTGCTCCCAGAAGGCCATCACCAGGGTTGGCGGTCGGCGCATACGCTTGAGCGCGCGACGTGCGTGGTAACTGAGCTGAGCGAAATCGTGCGGGCAGAAGTTGGGTAGCTGGTGATGTTTCCAATAGCCCCATATGTACTCCACCGGATTGAGTTCCGGAGCGTAGGCCGGCAGGTACTCAAGGGCGATGCGGCCGCGCTGGCGAGCGACGAACTCGCGGACGATCCGAGCACGATGGATCTGCGCGCGATCCCACACCACCAGTAGCTTGCCCGTTAGATGGCGCAGCAAATGGCCGAGGAAGTCCACCACTTCGGGCGCCCGCATGGTCCGCGGGTAAAGCCGGAAGTAGAAGTTCCACCAGGTGATGCCGGCCGCGGC
>JASHPB010000169.1 GCA_030038355.1 Candidatus Binataceae bacterium | reverse complement strand
CGATCGTAAACGATTAACTGGTCGACCCAGGGATGGCCTTCCAGCACCGCCTGCGACTTGGGCTCGATCGCCCACGCGATATGCGCATGCGGCCACGCGCGGCGGATACGGCCGAGCAGCGGCAGCGCGCGCACGACGTCGCCGATCGCGCCGAGCAGGATTATCAGGATGCGGCGCGGCGCGCCGCCCGGTTCGGTTGAAGGCGCGGAAGCGGCGGATTCGTTAGTCGATTCGGCGTCGGTCTTATCGGTGAGGGACATGCGGCTTCAGGCTACCCTGGGAGCCGAGCTTAGCAGCCGGCGATGGTTGCCCGAAGCCACCCGGCGCCGTCGTGCGGGCGATCCTCAGCGGTCGCACTCGCCGCCGATCATGTTGATCATGCCGAAGGTGGTGATGATGTCGGCAATCATGTGCCCCATCAGCATCTTGTTGAGCGCGCCCATCGCGAGGAAACACGGCGGGCGCACCCGCACGCGATAGGGACGACCGCTGCCGTCGCTGACGACGTAGAAGCCGAGCTCGCCGTTCGCACCTTCGACCGCCTGATAAACATCGCCCGCAGGAACCTTGATGCCCTCCATGATGAGCTTGAAGTGGTTCATCAGGCCTTCGATCGAGTTGTAGACGCGTTCCTTGGGCGGCAGGACCACCTTGGGGTCAGTGATCGAGACGGGGCCGTCGGGAATCTTTTCGAGCGCCTGCTCAATAATTCGGCGCGATTGGGCGATCTCGCGAAAGCGCATGTTGAAGCGATCGTAGTTGTCGCCGCGCTCGCCGGTCGGCACTTCGAAGTCGAAGCGATCGTAAACGAGATACGGATGCGCCTTGCGCACGTCATACGGAACACCGGTCGCGCGGAGCAGCGGCCCGCTGAGTCCGTACGAGATCGCATCTTCCTTCGACATGATGCCAATGCCAGACATGCGATCGATGAACACGCGGTTGCGCGAGAGCAGGTTGTCGCAGTCGGTGAGCATCTTATCGAGCATCTCGAAGCAGTGGCCCACGCGCTCTTTGAAATCGGCTGGAAGATCGTGGGTCATGCCGCCGACGCGGCACCATGTCACCGTGAGACGCGCGCCGGTTACCGCCTCGACCAGGTCGTACAGCATCTCACGCGCTTCCAGCGTATAGAACATCACGGTCTGCGCGCCGACCTCGCCAGACGCCATGCCGAGGCAGGTCAGGTGATCCGTGATGCGCGAGATCTCGCTCATGATGACGCGCACGAACTTGCCGCGCTCGGGCAAGTCGATATCGAGCAGCTTCTCAACCGCGAGCGCGAATGCGACATTGTTGATGAGCGGCGACGCGTAGTTGAGGCGATCGGTGTAGGGAAAGCACTGCGTCCAGGTCCCCTGCTCGCACATCTTCTCGAAGGCGCGATGCAGGTAGCCGACCTCGACGTCGCAGTCGACGATGCGCTCGCCGTCGAGCTTGAGGTTGAACTTGATGGTGCCGTGCGAAGCGGGATGCGACGGTCCCATCTGGATCGCCATCACCTCGTCAGCGGGATCCGACGCTTCGATTTTTTCGCTCCAGCGCGCTGGTAGTGCCATGACTTTGCTGGTAACTCGCGGTTAGCGGGACGATCTCAGCGGGTGCAGCACAGGATCGGTCTCAGGCACGATCGGCTGCCGTTTCCGATAGTCGTAGTCCTTGCGGAGCGGATGCCCCTCGAACGAATCGTAAAGCAGGATGCGGCGCAAATCCGGATGGCCGCTGAAGACGATCCCGAACATGTCGAAGACCTCGCGCTCGAGCCAGTCGGCGGCCTTCCATATCTCGCAAGCGCTGTGCACCCACGGATCCTTGCCGTCCACGCCGATCTTCACTCGCAGGCGATGATTCTTCACGAGCGAGTTCAGGTTGTAGACGACGTCATAGCGGGGATTTCGAGTGTCCCAGTCGACCGCCGTGAGATCGGAGAGGAAGTTGAACTGGAACTCCGCTTCGTCGCGCAGCGCGCGGAGAACAGCGGGGCCGCGCTCGCGATCGACCACAATCCATTCGTCACCATGCGCCACGCCCGACACGAGCAAGTCGGCGCCCAGTCGCTCTTTCACTTTGTCGAGAATCATCAGCAGAGTTCCATTCAATCCCAATCGAGGGCGCCGCGCTGCCAGGCGTATATCAGCCCGACCGCGAGGATGACGATAAAGATCAACGCCTCGACGAAGCCGAACATGCCGAGCCGACGAATCTCGACGGCCCACGGATAGAGAAAGATGACCTCGACATCGAACACCAGGAACAGGATCGCCGTCAGGTAAAAGCGCACCGAGAATCGTCCCCACGCGCTGCCGCTCGGAGGATTGCCGCATTCGAATGCCTCGCCCTTGATTTCGGACGGACGCTTCGGCCCGAGCAGCATATTGATCGTGCACATCACGCCCACGACGAGGCCAGCCACGATCAGAGTCACGACGACGGGGAACCAGGTGGTCATTACGGAAAACGCCTTTGCGATTGCGCTCGCCAGTATACAAGTAACGGATGGCGGCGGCTTTTCCAAACGGAAGGCGCGGCATGAATTTCTCGTCGGCTGATGAGCGATAATCGGGCAATGCTAACTCTCGCAATCGCGCAGTCAGGGTCATTAGCAACGCTCTCTTCTTGGTCAACGTTCATTTACTTTCATTGAACGGGCGTTCCGAGAAATCTCCTGATGTGCTCGGCGATTTGAGCACTTCTCTTGGTATAGAACTGATGGTCGATCAGTGGTCATTATTGCTATTGACAGTGAATCAGCAGCACGACTAATCACTGCTATAAGAATTGATGATCTCAAGGTTAATTCTAGGGATCGGCATCTCGATGCCGGAGAAGGAGTCGCTATGAAGCACGCAACGGGTTGGGGAACCTGGCGCGGCGGCCTCCTCGTGGCCGCCCTGGCCACGATCGGAGTAGCGCTGCCAGCTTACGCGCAGGTAAAGCCGGGCGATTTCATAACGCCGGAGAACGCGAACAAGGTTCAGGACCTCGTTTCGCCGGGTCAGTATCAGCGCATCATGCACGGCATGACGATGAAGATTGTGCCGACCGAGCGAATCGACTGGCCGCCGCCGTATAAAGATGCGACCGAAAAATACTCGTCGCAGGTCAGGCTGACGCCCGACCATCGGAGTCTCATCGGCTACGTTGCAGGCGAACCATTCCCGATTATCGACGCCAACGACCCGGACGCCGGTTCCAAAGTGATGTGGAATGTCGCTTTCCGCCCGATTTCGTCGGACGAATACGACCTGCGTTGGTTCGACTGCGACAGTGTTTACTGGGGTCGCAACAAGCCGTTCCGCGAGATTGTCGACTATGAAGTGGGGCACTATGCCGGCTACAACGAAGTGGGCCGCACCGAGGTCGAACCGATTCCAATCGATCCCGACTTCAAAATGACCGGCCGTTACTTCCTGAGCCTGCTCTACCCTGTGTTGCAGCCGCAATCAGATCGCGGAGTCGGTCTGATCAAGTTCCGCTACGCGGATCCAACCAAGGACGACGCGTCATGGACGTGGACGCCCGGGGCGCGCCGCGTCCGCCGCTTGAATTATTCGATTCTCGATACTGCCAGTGGGCCACAGGCCTACGATCCGAATCACTACGAGGGCTTCAGCGGTAAGAACGAAAACTACGACTGGAAGCTCCTCGGCGAGAAGAACTTGCTCGGCGCAATCAACGTCACAACTGTGCCGGACATCCGATGCCCGACCGACGGCGGCGCCAGCCACTGTCCGGATAACTGGGAAATCCGCCACATGTATGTCGTCGAGGGACGGCCGCGGCCCGGACACTTCGTCTCCCTCTATCAAAAGGAAGTCCTCTATCTCGATTCCGAAGCGGATTTCGTAATGTCCAACGACATGTATGACCGAGGCGGAGAACTGTTCAACAACTACACGTCGTGGATGCATTACGCCGATCGCTCCGAGCCGGGCGCCCGAATCGCGATTTATCCTTTCAAGCGCGAGTTCCAGGTCGGTTCGTCGACGGTCAACGTGCAGAGCGGCTTCTCCAGCGTCTGCTACCATCCGTCGATGGATGCGCGGTCACGCGATTCCTGGTTCATCAACATGGGCTCGGTCGATCGCGACTGGTTCACTCCGGAAGCGATGGCGCGAGCCGCGGAGGGCGGTCACGCAGTTTCGGGTGACTAGCGAGTAGTGTGATTCTAATGCCGTTCCGGCCGCTCCAGGAGCCGGAACGCTAGGAAACTGTGCGATTTACCGGCGCAGCCAGTATGGCTGCGCCGGTTCTTTTGTCTCGCCTCCGATAAAAACCGGTCCTCGCAACCTCAGTCAGATCGCGGCACCCGCCTTATCAAGTTCCGCTACGCCGATCCGAGCAAGGACGACGCGGTCAACAACCTGCTGGTGTGCTCGCAATCATCGTGACGCGCGCGGATTAGGAACACGCGAGGGGGGCTGCCCGGGGGCTGCCCCTCGCGTGCGTCCTCTTCAGCTTCAGAAAATTTCCAGGCTACAGCTACCTCATCGACGCTCTCACCAGCGCTTGCGGAGCGAAGAAGGTCCGGTCCACCGCGCCCATGTTGATGTACCAGCATTCTTTCTCTGGCACGTCGTAGCCCGGATGGTAGCATACGGTTGAAAGGCCGGACTGTTCGTCGGTAGACGACGAGCCGGTCTGGAACAGGCGCTTGAAGGGATAGATTGCGACCCGCGATTGCGGCGACACCTTGTCCGCGTATTTCAGCCACGACGTGTAGTTGATGAAGAGCTGGCCGCTGCGGTCGTACTGATCCTGGTACATTCCGAAGTCGGCTTCAGTATCGATGTAAAGCACGTGCCGCGAATAAAGGTCGCCCGGCAAGCGGTCGGGGCGCGCGCGACCCTCGATGACATACATATGACGCATTTCCCAAAGGGCGGGGCAATGACTCGAGCCGCCATCAGTAGTACAGGTCTTCGGCGGATCG
>JASHPB010000168.1 GCA_030038355.1 Candidatus Binataceae bacterium | reverse complement strand
ACATTGCGAATCACGAACGGCTTTGATGCCGGTGCCGAATTGGCACCCGCGAACCACGGAATCAGGAGGACGAAGATAAGAATCGGCGCGAATCGAAGGACGTGTTTCAACACGGCGGAGCCCTCTTAAAGTGGACCGATCCCAAGCAGAAGGTTAACATGACCGATGTCAATCCTGAACCGGCACGATTCGGCGTTCCTGCGAATCGTGACTTAAGCATTATGTCCGGTGCGTGATTGGCACTCCGAACGGATGCGATCTCGCAACGGAAGTAGTGCCTCGAGCGGTCGGGTTTTCACATCCAGAATGATCTGAACGGGTAATCAAATGGCTACTTCACTTCCACCGATAATTCCGCGCGACGTACTGTTTGGAAATCCCAAGCGGTGGGCTCCGATGATATCGCCCGACGGTACGAAGCTCGCCTATCTGGCACCTGATGATCGAGAAGTTCTCCAGATATGGCTCTGTACCTTGGGCGCTGCCGACGATCGCTGCATTAGCAGCGCTCGGCGCCCGATTTCGAATCACTGGTGGAGCTGGGACTCGCGGAGCATCTTCTGGGCAGAGGACAACGACGGTGACGAGAACTGGCACATTCTCTCCATCGACCCCGCCACGCTAAACATTCGCGACCTGACGCCCTGGCAGGGCGTCCGATGCCACTACACGATTTCTCGCGTAGGAAGGCCCGGGGAAATTTTGGCGCTGTTGAATGTCCGCAACCGAAAGCTGATGGACGTGTGGCGCATCGATTTGCTCACCGGCGCCGCCAAACTCGAAGTTGAGAACCCTGGAAACGTATCGCGCTGGCTTGCCGATGACGACCTGGTTGTACGGGCGAGTTTTGGACATACGCCGGAGGGTGGTTCCGAAGTACAGGTGCGCGCGGACGCGGCGGCGCCCTGGCGCGTCCTGATACGGTCAGCGCCGGACGAAGAAGCCGAACCCCTCGCATTCAGCAAAAATGGTCGCGAGATTTACCTACGGACATCAGTGGGCAGCGACACACTGAGACTGGTCGGAATTGACCCGGAGTCGGGCCGCGAGCGCCAGATCGCGGCGACAGATGACTTTGACGTGGAAAACGTGATGCTCCATCCGACACGCCGCACGGTGGAAGCCGTATCCTTCGCGCCGGATCGAATGCAGTGGCAGGCGATCGATCCAGCAGTCGCGGGCGACTTCGAGCAACTTGAGAAGATTGAGGACGGCATGTTGCATGTCACTAGCCGGGACCTTGACGACCGCAAATGGGTCGTCTCGTTCGCCGCTCCGAACCGCCCGGTTCACTACTACCTCTGGGATCGCGTAGCGAAATCTTCGATGTTTCTTTTCAGCCATCGTCCGGAGCTGGAGACCGCCACGCTGTCTGAGATGCAACCGACCAAGTACACGGCGCGCGATGGGCTCGAAATCCGTGGCTACCTGACCTTGCCTCCAGGTGTCGAGCCGAGAAACCTTCCCCTTGTGCTGCACCCGCACGGAGGACCGTGGGCACGAGATTACTGGACGTTGAACGTTTGGGTGCAATTGCTCGCCAATCGCGGTTACGCGGTACTCCAGCCGAACTTTCGCGGTTCGACTGGCTACGGCAAAAAATTTCTCCATGCCGGTGACAGGGAGTGGGGCCGCGCCATGCAGGACGACCTGACGGACGCGGTCAAATGGGCAGTTGGCCAAGGAATCGCTGATCCAAACCGGGTCGCCATTTTTGGCGGGTCGTACGGCGGCTACGCGACCCTTGCAGGCTCCACCTTTACGCCTGATCTGTACAACTGCGCGGTTGACCTGTGCGGTCCATCTAACCTGGCGACATTGATCAAGTCATTCGCTCCCTACTGGGGAATTCGATCGATTTGGAACGCGCGCGTGGGGAATCCCGATGATCCTTCAGACCAAGAGCTTCTGCGAAAGGCATCGCCGCTGTTCGCAGTGGACAAAATCAAGGTACCAATGCTCATCGCGCAGGGTACCAACGATGTGCGAGTCATCCAGTCCGAGTCTGACCAAATTGTAGCGGCGATCGAAAACAAGGGTGGCACGGTCACTTACGTGGTTTACCCGGACGAGGGACACACTGGCTGGTGTCCGCAGAACAGCAAGGATTTCGTGGCCCGCACCGAGAAGTTCCTCGCCGAGCATCTCGGCGGCCGGTACGAGCCGATGGAGGGCGAGCGAATCGAAGGATCGTCGGCTGCAGTGAAGGTAATCCATTCGAGCTCAGCCGGACGCGGTGGAGACTCAGCGTCCGGCATGCGCTAATGCTCCGAGGCTCGGAGACGCGAACATCATGTTTCAGCTAGGGGCGAAAGCGCGATCGTAGCCAAGTGAGGTGCGCAGCCGGCGAGTTCGATTTGGAGGTGTTTCGTGATTGGAATAGGTATGTGTGATTAATCTTTCTTTCGAGGTGCTGCGCCATCCGTCTTGATGGGTACTGATTTCCGGCCAACGCTCGCTTGGACCTCCCAACTAGAGCCGAAGATCGAAGTAGATGAACTCAATCCATTGAGACTAAGAGTCAACAATTGCAGTCTCTTTTTCCCATGTAGACGGCGAACAATTGCGTCCTGACGGTTGGACTGGGGTGCATGGAACAGGATCGTCTGGCAAGGAAGCGTCGGTAGTTGGTTTCGTACGGAAATCCGAAGTCTTGTCTGCTCCCGGAGCTTTCAGGAATTCGCTACCAAACGTTGGTTTTGCTAGAGTCGACGATCCGTTAACGCCCGTAGAAGATGCCGAAGACATCATCGCTGCTTTGCCGCCGAATCTGGAAACATTGAGCGCATTGCGAACTCCGGGCATGGTGTATTTCGAGACGAGCCCGAGAAACTTCTGTGCGTGTGGTGCAGGAATTCCGGATGCGGCCCTCTGGAGGCAACTGAAGACGATTCTATCGGAGCCAGGCTTTCGTTTTGGGACCTGAGTATAGGCCTGTTTTGGGCTCAATGCCCGCGTTTTCCGCTAATGCCCAGGGAACGATTACAGCCGATCTTGGTTCTCACTGACACGCTAGGTCTAAAAGTCGCGCAATTCTACGCTTGTGCTCCGGCTTGGCAAAATTGTATGCTAGTTATAGACAATATATAGGCGTCCAGTGCCTTCATTAGAGGTCATGATGCGAACCGCAAGCAGGATTGCATTAGCGATGGCGGGTCTTTTGCTCGCCGTCTCCGCCGCACCCGCGGCGGTGAAGCCGGGTGATTCAATTACAACTGACAATGCCGCGGCGGTGCAAGATCTCGTGAGCCCCGGCAATTTCCTGCTCGTGAAACAGGGCATGCAGATGAAGATCGAGCCGACTGAGCGGATCGAATGGCCGCCGCCCTACAAGGCTGCCACCGAGAAGTACGCCTCGCAGGTCAGCCTCAATTCGCAGGGTGAACTCCAGGGTTATACGGCTGGCCAGCCTTTTCCTTCGATCGATCCCAACGATCCCGCTGCCGCGACCAAGGTGATGTGGAACTTCAGCTACCGCCCACAATACACCGACGATGTCGATCTGCGCGAGGTCGAGATCGCTAGCTATGGGCCGAGCGGCGGCGGGCCGATCGAGCACTTTCGCATCGGTCACGTTGCATTCTATTTCAATATCGGGCGTACCGAGGTTCAGCCGATACCGACCGATGCCGAGGGTTTCGGTCCCGGGATCCGCTATCGCTTCGGTGCATTTCCATTTGAAGAGCCTGCTGAAATCGAAGGCTTCGGCTTTGTCCGCTATCGATACGTCGATCCGAATCATGAGGACAACGCATGGTGCTTTAATCCGGGTCTTCGACGCGTTAGGCGGCTCGCAGCAGACGTTCTCTCTGATGTTGAACCACCGTCATCCAAACTGACGAATGGCCCGGCGACTTTCGTCAACAATCTCGATGCCGACTCCGCTTTCGGCTTTGCCGCCAAGGTCGAAGACTTCAACTATCGTCTGCTCGGCCTGAAGCCGATGCTCGCGTCGGTGCACGCCGCGAATATTCCGGCCAAGCCATGCCCGTTCGATGACAATCGCACCGTGTGTCCCGAGAACTGGGAGATGCGCCAGCTCTACGTGATCGAAGGCACCGCCAAACCGGTTTCCTGGACGCAGAAAATCGGCAACGACGGCCTCACGATCCCGAAGCGAATCTTCTACATCGATTCCGAAGGATGTTTCATCACCGCGTCCGATCAGTACGACCGCGACGGTAAACTGTGGAAGACGATCGCAACCTTTAATGCCTACCGCGATCGCGCGGTTCCGGATGCGCGTGTCGCGATCTATCCATTCAAGCGCTCGTTCCAGATCGCACTTGTCGACGAAGATGTACAGAGCGGTTACTCGACGATCGAGTACACGCCGGGCAGCGAGGGCAATGACCGCGAGTGCTGGTACATCAACATGGGAATCGTGACCAAGGCATTCCTTGATCCGAACCGGATGGCCATCATGGGCGAGCGCTGAACCTCCGCAAAGCGAGATCGACCCCCACTGCTGTTCACTCCGAATTCCGAAGGGGGCGTTTTCGTGCCTAACCTCTCTGAAGGAGTCGCTCTGCAAAACGCGCCCGAGATCCTTCTATGGAAGGGGGCCTCGTTGACGAAGAGGCTCCGCACCCGACTGTAATCCGTCGTCGAGAACCTCAGTCACGTTTCCGACTCGGCGGGAATCGACTAGCGCGCTGTGACTACCGTTCCCATATAGATCACCAAGAAACTTCAAAGTAGACGTGTGATCGAGGAGGCGTTCGTACAGCGGCCGGGTTGAACGAAAGGGGATAGAACAATTGCAGGTACGCGGACACCGACGGTGTCAAACTTGCCACCCTGCCATTTTGCTCCAGAAGGAGGTTCGGTCCGAATCGATGGCGGCGGTCGCGATCGAAGAAGGATCCGTGTTCGTCGTACGTGACTATCGCCATGAGGCGATTCCAGACAGACCGATTTGCGGTGAGTTCTTCGTGGACGATCTTGAGAAAGCGTTGGCCCCGCAGAGAGAGGCAGGAGCATGATCGTCGGTCGCTTGAGCACTGCCGCGCCGCGGGTCGTCCTGCTAGAGCGGTTCGATAAAAACGACTCAGCAAGATCATCGTCATTCTAAAAGTCGTCGATTAAAGATCCGATCGACCGGAAGTAGTTTTGGGTATCAGTGTCCCTCTCATACTTGACGAAGATCCTCGGCACGGTCATGAAGAAGGACGAGCCCGAGTGATAAACCCTCCAACTCCGGTGGTAACGCTCTAGCCAGTCATCATAGAGGAGATCTTGTTTGGTTTCATCGAAGATATCTCGAAGTTCGCTCAGGTAGCCGTCGGGTGTGTGATCGACGAGCGTGTATCCCGCCATTGCCATCAGTGGGTTGGGCAGCGCGCTGGCGGGTATGCAGGCGAACCAGTTGTCGCAGGTGGTACCGTTGCGGGCAATAAAGTCGGTGACGTTCAGGTAGCCATTGGTGCAGTACTCCATCACTTGGCCTAAATCCGCGTTGTCGGCGGTAACTGTCGACGAAGCCTCGCATTGGCCCGGCCAGCGAAGATCTGGATGGCGATATCTTCGCGCTCGTGATCGGGGTCAGGATCGATGACGGCACTGGTAATCGGACGAGGCCGGTATGTGCTGTGCGCGTAGTAGAGATGTTGCATGTTGAATTCCTTCGATTCGCGAAGCTCGCGGATGGCCTGAATCCCGCAGGCCGAGATAGCCGAGGAGGTGATCGAAGGATCGATTCTCCATCAAGACGATTACGACGGTCTGAATTCCCGAAAGATCTTTTGACATCTGCGTAAGATTACGCGGACGGCGAAGTTGTGCAACTCGGAAGCGAGGGAAGATCTGTCGGGGTTCTACAAGTGGTCGCGTTGCTCTGGTTCCGTTTGAAAGGACCACTCCAACGATTGATCATTAATCGTGAGATGCACTGAGTAAATGCGACTCGGATTGAGCGACTTTCTAGCAACCATTACTACCCCACCATAGCTGCTCAACGTTTTTATCCGCCCATTCCTCAGCAGTCGGATCTGCGTTTAGCTAGCTTGTTGCATCAAAGACACAATGTGCAAGTTGGCGGTCACCGTTGCTGAACGAGTGCTGGCTAACCTTAGTAGTGATGAAGTACCCCAATTCAATGGTAATTGGCAGCCCGGTCGAAGCCACGTATCCGGGACAGCTCGCGATTGCATCGGGCCGTTCGCTATTGAATGTAAGTAGTGAAAGCGAAGCAGAATCACCAGGAAAGGCAACTGGAGGCTCGAATCGCTCCCTCGTCTGTCCGGCGTTCGCATTTATTGCCTAAGCGCTCAAACCATTTTCATCATATTCGACAAAACCGACGTCTCGGAGGAAAGGGTTGAGCAAAGAAATGCGATGAAAAAGCCCAGCAAGCCAATCGTCAATCGCCTGTTCGCCGGTGAGCAGAATGCACCCAGAACAAGGTGATATTACGTCGCTGTTGCGAGCGGCGAGTCAGCCTTCACGGGAGAACCAAGGATTTGCGGGATCCTCGTCGTGAGCCGTGGGGCCGGGGGCGACGAGGTTTTTGACTAGGTAGCGCGTATGCTTCAGGTCTGCGTCGGAGAGCGTTGGATCTTCAACTACCGGTTGCAATTTTGCAATTGCGCGGTATTCATTGAGGCGTTTGAGCCAAGCAGCCTGGGGAAGCTGCTTCTTCGAAGTGGTCTTGCTAGATTCCGCAGGCGTACCGATCACAAAACCGCTGCTGATCGGTGGAGATCCGGGGACGGGTGTAGCGGAGTCAGTGTCTTTCAGCGAGCAACAAGTGGGGATTTTCGGAGACACCGCGATAAGTCGCGGACGTCTCAAATTGGAGGTTGACGACGTTCGTATTGATCAACGGTTTCTAAGAGTCTTCGCAAGACGGGAAGGGATCTGGCGTGCGGTGGCTGTGTCGGCTACGCCCGTTCCGGATTGGGCGGCCGCACCGTAGTGAAACGCTCAACAAGGGAAATTCGGCGGTGCACACTCTAGGCAATCGATTCGAGAAGCTGATCGCAGAAGCCGAGCGGCAGCCGTTCGAAGGATGGAATTTCTCGTACGGGAAGGACCGCATAGTCGAGGAGCCCCTCCCTTGGAATTACCTAGCCAAAGTGCGAGAGAGACTGAGCGGCGTTTCAGCGCTGCTAAACCTCGGGACAGGCGGGGGCGAAGTGTTCGCGCAGCTCGAGCCGTTTCCTCAACGCACGTTCGCAACAGAAGAGTTCGCTCCGAACGCGCCGATCGCGGCGCGCCGGCACATCCGTTGGGTGCGCAAGTCGTTCGCTACGAAGCGCCTATGGAGAACAACGCGCAGCTTGGGAATCCAAGACCGAACAGGCCCACGTTGCCGTTTCGCGATGGCGTCTTCGATCTCGTAATCGATCGGCACGAGACGTATCTATCGGTCGAGGTGCTTAGGATCCTGCGACCAGGGGGAAGATTGCTGACGCAGCAATGTGGCGGAACGAATTATCTGGAACTCAATGATCTCCTCGGAATGCCGCGCCCCCAATATGAGCCTTGGGGTTTGGAAAGCGCTCAAAGCCAGTTGCTTCGGGCGGGTTTCGAGAGAATCGAGGGTCTAGAACAGATTCACACGACTTCGTTTCACGATGTTGGCGCGGTTGTATACTTCCTCCGCACTGTCCCTTGGCAGATACCCGATTTCACGGCATCAAAGCACCTGAAGTCGTCAAGGCGGATTCATTGGCAAATCGAGAGCAGCGAGCCCGCTGAAGATACGTGCTCATCACATTCTGGTTGAGGCGGTCAAGTCCGATCAGGAGGGATATGCGTAGATGGACGCGCTTCCGGGAGGATGTCGATGGAAGAAGAAAGAACAATGATCACGTTCGTGTCCGGTTCATCGCGGTTTACCTATCGGGTTGGCGCGATAGTGATTCGACACGGATATGTGCTGCTAACGCGGAACCTCAACGACGATTACTGGTTCGTTCCAGGCGGAAGAGTCGAAATGGGCGAACTGGCGAGTCAGGCCCTGGCGCGGGAACTCCACGAAGAGATCGGTGTTAGCGGCCAAATCGGGCGTTTGCTTTGGGTTAACGAGAACTTCTTTCGGATTGGTACGGTGCTGCATCACGAACTCGGCCTTTACTTTCTCGCAGTGCTTCCAAACGAAGCGCACCGCGATATCTCAGCGAGGTTTCATAGCGAGGAGACGGGCGGGGCCAGATTCGAGTTCGGTTGGCATCGCACAGATCGCCTCGGAGAGATTCGGGTCGTGCCCGGCTTCTTGACCGAAGCGATAATGCAGGTTCCGAGTACAGTGGAGCACATCGTCCACGTGGATGAATCGGCAAATTGAAGCTCGCGCGAGTGCCGTCCCGCGGCAGACGCTAAATCGGGGGACGCTCGAAGTTGGACTACGATAGGACCAATATGCCCTGCGGCTATGATTGCGGCCGAGGCTACAGGCCTGAGCAGCTCACTCGCTGGTTGGACGTGATTTCGCGCGCGATCGGAGATACCGCAATCGCCACAATCCTGGATTTGGGCTGCGGCACGGGCCGCTACTCGGGCGCACTAGCCGCCCGTTTCGGCGCCTGGGTCATCGGAGTGGAACCGTCGCAGAAGATGCTCGCTGAAGCGATCAGGAAGACTGCTGTCGGTGTTTCACTGATTCGCGGAAACGCAGAGTCGCTACCGCTGGCCGACGAGTCGGTTGACTTGGTGTTCATCTCCATGGTCTTTCATCATTTCAAAGATCGTGCCGCAGCGGCTCAAGAGTGTCGGCGCGTGCTGCGACCTGGAGGTCGGCTTTGTCTTCGGGCGGGCACGCTCGAGCAAATCGAAAACTATGCGTATGTGCCTTTCTTTCCAGAATCGCGCTCACTATTGGAGCAGCACCTGGTGTCGCGCGCGACTATCGAGGAAACCTTTGCTGCGGCCGGACTCAGGCTCGATCGTCACGGGCTCGTGCCCAGCGAGGCCGGAGCTAACTGGTCCGATTACGCGGAGCGCCTCGCACACAGAGCGGACTCCATCCTGATTCGGTTGCGGGATTCGGACTTTGCGCGAGGTTTCGAAGCGGTTCGCAAGCGCGCTGAGAAAGCTCCGTTCGGAGCGGTCGTTGAGCCTGTCGATTTCTTCGTCTTTCGTGCGGTTTGAAGGGTGCCGTTCCGTTTGAAATCATAGGTGGTGGAGTTTCTGCCAGCGATTACAAATTGAAGGAAACCGCAAGGCGAGTAGCGCGGCTGTTAGGAAGCCTTCGAGAAATGCAAATCGATAGCGCGTTGTCTCTCGTGGAGCGTAGCTCCGCCGTTGTCCTCGATATGTGCGGAACGTTTATGTTCGGCCACGACCGTTTCGGACCCGATGAAACGTACGGACGCGCCTACAGGCGGCTGGGCGGAACAGCATTGTCCGATCGCTCGGTTTACCGCGCGGTATCCGCCTGCTTTGCGACAATGAGCTCTATCTACGAAGATCCGACCCGTCAGTACTCCTTTCCTAGCGTTCGGTCTACGTTAACATCGCTCCCCGAAACCGTGGGTTACTCTTTCCACGAGCTTGGACTGCTTGAGCAAGTGTTCGCGAACCATGAGGTTGGACATATACCAAAAGATTATGCTGAGACTCTGCGACACCTCGGACAACGACGTCGTTTGGCACTGGTAACCGATGTCTGGTCGTCAAAATCCAATTATGTCGAAGTATTAGAAAACGCCGAGGTCTTTGATCTGTTCACGGTTATGGTGTTCTCATCCGACGGATGCACGGTCAAGCCGTCACGACAACTGTTTGATCGAGCGGTAAGCGGTTTACGGGTTCCACCCGTGGAAGTCTTGGTTATCGGTGACAGCCTGCGCCGTGATATCGGCGGGGCACAGGCATCCGGTCTGAAATCGATATGGATAGATTCGGCCAATTCGGGCGTACCCGAGTTCGGGCCGCACCCGGGGGCACGCATCTCCGATTTGCGGGATCTCCGTGGTTGATGAAGCGAGATTCTGACCCGAAAGAATTTGGTGCAGTATCGAGACCCTTGAAGGGGTTCGCACACCATTTGAACGCCACCTCACATTTTTGGTGGTTACTAACCGGAGGCGGTCTTCGCACTCATGATAAGAACTTGGGGAGAGGTGACGGTCAAAAGGGATTCGAAGAATGACGGTAAACTGGTGAAGCTTCGCGCCATGTGCACTCGAACGGCGGTTGATGACTTGCAGTATTGCGCGTTCAGTCTGTTCGACGCACGGCAGCACGCTTGAGTTTGCGATGAATCGAGAAAAAGTCGATCGCGTCGCTCGCGAGACGCTGGCGGCGGATTGCGGATGCGCGCCGGAACTCTTCGGCGCGGATGGAGTTGCGATAGTTCGGTCCCAACCCTCTGGTGGTCGTCGATATCACCCTGCGCAAGAATTGATGATTGCAGCCTACGGCGCTGGCGCTGTGGTGGCCTGTTCAGATACGCATTTCAAATGGGCACAAGAAGCGCTCGGCTCGCTCAGGCAAACACAGTTGTTCTCGACCGCCTGCATTTCTGAGATCTCGAACAGAATTGAGCATAAACACCCCGGATGGGAGTTGAGAGGGCCGCACCTGCGATTTCTATGCGCCTCGGATACTCTTGCCACGGAGCCGAGCCTTGACGGGATCGAAGTTCGTCTTCTCGCGCCCGCGGAGTTCGCAAAACTGTATGCACGACGTGCCGAGCTCTCCAATGCGTTGGGCGAGCCCGGTCCAGAAAACAAGGATCGGCTGGTGGCTGCCGCGTATCGCGACAGCGCGCTGCTCGCCGCTGCTGGCGCTTCGGAGGACGCGTCAGCGCTTTGGCAAATTGGTATCGATACATTGACCGATGCAAGACGGCGCGGACTCGCGAGTCTCGTGGTCTGGCATCTGACCGCGCGCCTACTGCGTGACGGAATTGCCCCCTACTACTCCACGCTGATCGCGAATGTCGTTTCGCAGCGCGTTGCGCGGGTGGTCGGCTACTGGCCGGCGTGGATCGAAATGGAAGCTCGACCCGACCGTCGTGTGTCAGCGACCGCGGCGATTTAGCTTCTTCTCGAGGATGATCGCTTCGCACTCCACCTCGCCTGCCGTGTAGGCCTCCGAATCCCGATGTCGGTGGCGCCTATACGTTTGCGTAGACGCAAACTTCGTGTTCCAGGCCTCAATTGTCCGATTGGGATCGTGCCTTTCTCCAATGCCGAGTGTCATCAACGGGCAATACCGATTCCATTCCCACGTCTTTCCAGGGCGCTGCGCAGCGTGGTCTGGGGCGTGTAGCCGATCCGCACCCGCGAAATGTCCATCGCACGACGGGGGAAATCGGCTCGCTTCGACGAATCGAGACGTGTAGTTGAAATCGACGACCTGCTACCGCACGAGATGCCACCGTAGACCGTAACACTCAGCTAATGCACGCTTTCGGCGGCCCTGGAGAGCCATCAAAACTTCCCCCCTCGTAGTATGTGAGCTGTGCAGGCCCCGT
>JASHPB010000167.1 GCA_030038355.1 Candidatus Binataceae bacterium | reverse complement strand
GAACTCCGTGGTGGCCAACATTCGCGCCGGATGTTCGCCGACGCGAGTAATTCTAACCAACAAAGATAAAGTGACGTGGGTTTCCGCCCGCGACGATAACAACCTGCTCGCTTTCAACACTGCCGATCTTCTGGCCAACCCCTCCGCCGCGCTGATGTCGACGACGCCGGTGGGAATCGCACCCGATGGCGCTCTGCCTTTTTTTGAGTCGGCGCTTCATGGCCGTGGCAAACACGAATCGATTCGATCCATGCCCAGATGCCGCCGCCACGGTCAGCATTCTCGACTTCAATTCGGCGCTCCAAGAAGGTGGCAGCGCCGCGACGGTTGGAACTTTTGATGCCGGCGTGTTCCCGCGGCAGTGGGGTATCTCACCGAACGGCAAGTTCCTATAACTCACCGAGTTTGGCTCCGACACAGTCGCGATTTTCCCGGTGAACTCCATCGTCCACCAGGTGCAGTAGTCAATCGCGAGACGAACTTGCCGTACCGAGCCTCAGGATACTGTCCGGTACGGGCGCGATCACGATCCCGCGGCATCCCATGACACACGACGACTTCGGGGTGAAGTACTCGGCCGAGAACGCGATCCGCCCGCCGTCCGGCGACCACACCGCGTGATTCGCGTTGAGATTGCAATCGGTCACCTGCACCGCTCGGCCGGTGACGGCAGCCTCGATGAAGATTGCGTAGTTGCCGTTGCGGCATCCGCGCTTGGATTCGAATGAGATGAAGCGATCATTCGGCGACCAGTCGGGCGTTCGCCCCTGCAGCGGATCGAGCTGATGAAGGTTGGTATCGAAGTCAGAGGGCGGATTTTGCGGAATCAAAGCCTGCAGCCAGATCTGGTTGAGATCGTCGTTGTACTGGCTGCCTGCCTCGGGCGTTTGGCCGGCAAATGCAAGCTGGCTCCCGTCGCGCGAGATGGCAGACTGCCCAGTCCAAATCTGATCGGTGGAGGTTTGCGTTTCCAGCAATGATCCGTCGTGCACGCTGATCAAATCGATAAACGGCTCGCTCATCATGCCCATGCCCTCTACGGTGAGTGCTGAGCCGTCTGGAAACCATGACGGGTAGCTGATTGGAATGGAATCGTCAGTCGGAATCCGTGTCGCATTGCTGCCGTCCGCCGCGACCAGGTAAACGCCGCTTTCGCCCGAAGGACCCGATTCAACTCCGGTGATTGCGATGGGCATCTCGACATTGGGATTCCAAAGCCAGTTGGACCGCGTCGCCGAGACATCAGTAATTTGAAGGAATTGTGTTGCTGGTCCGCCGCTGGCGGGGACGGTGAACAAGTCCCAGGCGCCCTCAACCGCGCCCCCCGCACATCCGGTACTGATCACGCAGCGGCTGAACAAAATCGTATCCCCATCGGGAGACCATCGTGGCCAATAATCGACCAAACCCTTCGGATGCGTGACGTAGCGGAAGGGAAGCGCATTCGCACGCGACACGATCAGGGAGATCGCCAAAAATGCAAGCAGAATCGAAACCGATTTCATGGTCAGAAATGCCTAGCCTCAAGCGCCGGCATCATACGCGCTCGCCTATCGACTTGCCACTTGCTACCAGGAGGCGGAGTGCCCTGCTCCCCATGTTCGGTCGGTCGATAGTGTGGATCCGCAGTTAATCGCATTGCGCTGATAGCAGGTTTTCGGCGCCGCCCTCCAGCGGACTCGAGGGCGCGCCGGAAAGCGTTATAGGTTGCGGTTTTGAGGCAGCGGCGGTGTGCAGCGCCCCGGCACAGCATTGGGTTGGCTGGCCAAGCGCTGCCTGATGCGAGCGAGCTCAACTTAGTATTGGCGAACTCCTCGGCAGGCAGACAGCCGAGGCTCGAGGATGGTCGCTCGCGATTGTACTCGATGCGCCGCAGCTCGATCCCTTTTGCGCGCATCCGCGAGTGGCACGAATTCGTTGGCGTAGGGGCATTGGTCGCGGAACTTGCCAATGGAGCTCTCGATGTAGGCATTCTGGGTCGGCTTGCCCAGCTCCATGAAGTGCAACTTCACTGCATGCTGGTAAGCCCATTCAGCGAGCACGCGCCCGGTGAACTCAAGACCATAGTTATCGGTGACTATCTCCTCAGGCGGTTCGCGTTTGCGCACCTCGCTTAGCCGCCGCTTGCTTGCTTGTTCGTTCCAAGTCTGTGTACGTCAGCTCGCGTCATCTGCACAAAACGGACGAGACCGCTCAGATAGGCGCCATACATGCCAAGATGGTGGTAGTCAGGTTTGCTGATGGGAGGATCATTGACCGCTTGGATTCCGTACCAGAGGATCGGCAGGGAGGAAGGGAAAGACTGAAAAGGATCCGGATTTGGCCAGTCCCGAAGCTCGGCGCCACGCTTCGCCCACAGGTGGACCCGGCGATCTTACCGTCGCGTTGTGCGGCACACCGATAGCTAGCGAGGTTCGTAGCGAGGATGTCGCCCAGCGCCTTCACGTATTTCTCATGAAAATCCGGGTCCGTCGTATCGCCCGCGATTGCCTTTCCAGGTCTCCGCTCGCCTCGTTCAGTCATCAGAGGTGCCCTCATCTCTCCGCCATTCGGGACAAGTGGCACAAGACGGTGGCAGTGTTGGTCCGCGGCCCCAAACAGGAAATCTCATCGACGTACGACGCAAAGTCAGCAGTTGTCATCAGCTAATTGCAAGCGCCGAATATGCTCGGACCTGATGTGTTCGGCAACATGGAAGTGATGGTATTGCAGATCTTCCCCTTGATATCCTTATTTTGGTCATTGGGTATCGTTCCGCATTGAGCGTTCAATGCGCAGACCGGCGGCTTGCCTCCCAAATTACTCTGAGCATTGTCGTACCCGCAGTAGTAGGTTTGGATTGGAGGGCTGCCTGTGGGCTCGATGAAATGAGGATTCCGGGGAACTAACTGATCGGAAGTTTCCACGTGATTGAAGCACTGAACATAGACAGACGATGGTACCGGGTTGGTTGATACCGAGGGCGTGTCGCTAAACCCGGCAATGTTGGGAGCGCTACCGACAGCCTCGAAAAT
>JASHPB010000166.1 GCA_030038355.1 Candidatus Binataceae bacterium | reverse complement strand
TGGCGGGAGCACCGGTGACCGAGGTTCAGAGCCTGCTTGGACACTCGAGTCCCGCGGTCACCCTGAAGGTCTATTCGCATTGGTTCAAGAACGTCGAGACCGATTCTGTGGACAGGCTGGCAAAGAGTCTGACGACAGGCTCCAAAAATCTTGGACACTTTTTGGACACTTTGGAGGTTGCTGCGAAGGCAAATACCGCATAAGTTTTTGATTTTATTGAGCGGAGAGGTGGCCGAGTGGTCGAAGGCACCAGATTGCTAATCTGGCGTTCTGGGTAACCGGAACCGAGGGTTCGAATCCCTCCCTCTCCGCCAGACCTTCAAAAAAACATCAGCGCGATCGATAAAACCCCTGTGGGACACGTGATTTCTAATCACATGCTCTGAGCCTAACCAGTCGTTAGCCGTTTATGACTCTTTGACAACCTCTGAAGAAAGTCTCCATTGGCGCCTACACCGCAGACACCGGATAAGCCTTTGCTGTCGCCTGGTGAGGCAGTCACGAGCGCGGCAGCGTGAGACGTACTCGCAGCGATGTAACTGCACGGTTGCTGGCGCTGGATCAGAAGTCAACATAACTATCTTCGAATCGCGCGTCTCGGTTGACGAGTCGCCTTAAATGAATGCCCGCTTCATCGAACCGATGATGGCCCTCGCTGCCGCCAAATTGCCCAGAGACCAGCGAATTCAATTCTTAGCTTGCGCTGACGCCGTCGCGTTGAACCACATGGGTGAGGCGTAACCAACCTTGGAGGACTCGTGCCGTCTCAGCCTGCACTCGCCAGATTGCAATCGGGTTTGGGGGGGGGCGCACTCTCGTCAGCGGAATTTCCGGGCGCGGGCAACGATTTCCTTGCGGTCAGCGACTAGCCGAACACTCGGGGGAGCTTTATGAGTCGAAGAGTTCGCATGGAAGTGAGTATCTTCGCGGCCGCACTGGTCGGGATGGCGGCGATGCTCCGGCGGGGCCCTGCAGGCACAGACGACGATCACATAAACAGTCTGAGTGACCCCAGCAGCAGTGGGAACTGCACGCTGCGTGACGCGCTCAACGTCGCGATGGGCGGATCGCCAGCAACCGGCGATAGGTGTGCCTCCAACAGCGGCGGAACCTACACAATCACGTTTACTGTGACCGGCATAATTGGCTTGTCAAATGAGTTGCCCACAATCACCCCGGGCATCAGCGTTAACATCCTCGGTCCCACGACGTCGCCTGGCATCACGATCAACGCCTTCGGCAGTAACGAGCTGTTCAAGAATGACGGCCTCCTCGATGTCAACAACTTAACCCTCACTCGCGGCGAGACCGGGACGGCGGCGCCATCTACAACTCCGGCGGTACTGTGTTCGTGACCAACAGCACTTTCTCGGGCAACAACGCCGTTGGAGGACCGTACCGCGGCGGCATCCAAGACAATGACGACGGGATGCTCGACGTCAAAGGCACTATTCTGGCGAACTCGCTTAACGGCAATTGCGGCAATATAAGCGGGACGTTCGATGACAAGGGCGACAGCATCAGCGACGACCCCACCTGTGGCTTCTGCAAAACCGGCTCGGCCAACAACGGCGATGAAGTCAATCCGATGCTCGCACCATTTCCCGATAACGGCGGGCCAACCATGACCTTGGCGATCCCATCCAACAGCCCGGCTGCTGATGCCATCCCACATGCTTCATGCATCTACGCAATCACACCGAACCCCTGCACGACTTCCGCCTCGCCATCCGACCAGCTCACCTGCGACCAGCCTGGTTTGGGCGGCCGGATCCCGAGGACGGCAAGGATAACCCCTGTGACATCGGCACATTCGAGTTTGGCGCGGTAGCGAACCTTGGGGCACCGGGAGGAACCTGTTAGGGCGATTGCTCACTACGGTAAGGGACTGTCAAGACGACGCCGACTCGAACTATGGGGTTTGCATGGACCGATGCCTCCGTGACCGCGATTTCTGCCAGCAAGTTTGCTCAAAAAAGATAAAATTGGCGCTAAACAAATGTTCGAACGATCAGAGAGCCTGCTTGAAAAACTGTGTGAAGTGAATGCCGCGCCAACACGTTCGGCAAAAATGCTTGAGGCGATGCAATCGCGAGTTCCCGCGCCGTTAGAGTTCCAAACCGTACCGCGACCCAGATCGGTCGGGGCGCGACGCGAGCGACCCAAAATTTTGCGGGTATCCCCCGACTTTGCCTAAAAGGAAGTCCTCCGTCCGCCGCGCCGCGACCACGCGGAGCGGGAAGCAATCCGTCGACCGGCACAAGCCTCAAGGCTCTTTCAATGTTTGGACGTACGCCTACTGTGGCGCGTTGACTGTGCCGGTTGTATGGTGGTTGGCTTTCTAAGCCATTGATTGTCTTAGCGAAAACTGCTGTTCGCGACCAGCCGATAACCAGATTGCCAATCGGCCGTTGTGGGTAAGCGCAACCGAGGGTTCCAATCCCTCCCTCTCAGCCAACGAGTCCCATCTGTCTAGATTCATCCGCGAAACGATCGTTTTTGGCACGTGGACGGGCCAACTGCGCGCTGAAGGTCCGCCAGAGATCGGCACCATCCGACCGAACTCGCTGATTTGGTGAAACTTTCTCTTTTTCCAAGAAGGGCGGTGGACTTTGGTTTGGCGAGACGCCTCAACAGTGGCCCACGAGGGTTCTCGGCGCCATTCTGCGGATCAGATGCTGGAGGGTGGAAACTCACGATCGTGCTGCCCTTTAGACCAGAACTGCCGGCGCGTTTGCAACGCAATCGGAAATCGACTCGACCGGCCGCCCTCAATAGTGGCTCGCCCGATCTTGAACGGCCTTCATCACGAATATCGCATTGCCGCCCTTGCTGCTTGAGCGCAATTGTTTTTGCGGACGAAGGTGTCGCATCATCAATGCGTTAGGATTTAGGTTTTCGGTTCGGACAACCTTGGCTGAGCTTTGCCTCAATCGCGCTGACTTCGAGCGCGTCGCTGCTTGCCCTTCCGTCGTGGCTCGATCGATGAGCGAGCGATCAGGACTGCGGCAGAGATTTAACCTCTTTGACCTCGACGCCGTACTCGTGGGCGCGTTTCAGCAATATCGACGACGCGCGCTCGGCGAGCGCCGCGATCGTGAGCGAAGGGTTCACGCAGAGCGAGGTCGGTACGCTTGACCCATCGGTGACAAAGATGCCGGGATGGCCGCGCAGCTCGTGGCTATCATCGAGCGCCGACGTCTCGGGATCGTCGCCCATCCGGCACGACGCCAGAGGATGCGCACACTGAACCCGGTTGGTCGACGTCACGAGGTTGAGCGTGGCAAGCCCGTCTAGCGTCATAATCGACCGGCTCGCCGCATCCGACAGGTCGAAGCCGTATGTGGTCTCTGGTGCTGTGTTGTACGTTAGCTGACCGACCGATGCAGGTCCGATACGCTTGAAGTTACCGAACTCGGGCGGCGCGCCGAAGACGCCTTCGTTGGCGTCCTCGGTCATCGCGAGGATCGTCATCCACGAGCGCCATTGCGAAGTGAGGTCACGCTTGGCGACGCCGAACCAGGACGGCGTCCCGTCAACGCCAATGATGAGGTTCACGATCGGGGGGAAGTAGATCTGCTGCAGGCCGAAGCGGGAGAACTCGGGTGCGCTCGGGTTGAGGTAGTCGAAGGTCATAGCGGCGATCGGCTTGCCGATCGGGAAGGCTTCGTAGCCGACACCGGGCGCGCGTTGGAGCCCGAGCAGACTCTGGACCTTATCGTCGTCGAAGGCCGCCACCGTGACCCGATCGCCGTTCGCCGAGAAGTAGCGTCCGACCGCCGACGGCATGCCACCGAGACGCTGTGCCGAGCGTTGCAGGATCACGGGCGTTCCCATCGTGCCGGCGGCGATGATGACGATCTTTGCTTCGATGACGCCGCTGCCGACATAGTTGCTGTAGTTGTTCGGGTCGACTTGCTGATACGAGACCGCATAGCGATAACCGGCGGTCTGGGCGGGCTGGATGCTTTGTACCTCGCAGAGCGGACGGATCTGGGCGCCTGACGCCTCTGCGGCCGGGATGTAGTTGAGCAGCATCGAGCGCTTCGCGTCGAAGATGCAGCCGGTATGCATCCAGTTGCAGTTGGTGCAGAGGGTGAGGTCAACGGCGACCGGTACCGGCTGGCACGTGTGTCCTGCGCGCGTGCACGCTGCCGCGAACACGCCGCCGGCATACGGCACGTCGTTCCAGCTCAGCTCGCTCACCGGTAAGGCTTCCTCGGCGCGGCGATACCATTTGTCGAGCGAATCGCGGGTGATCGACGCAGGCCAGAGACGACGGCCGAGCGTGCCGCGACGCTCGAAGATGAAGCTCGGCGCCCGCAGCGACGCTGCATAGTAGACCACGCTTGAGCCGCCAACGCAGTTGCCCGCAGTGACATCGATGCCGGTGCCTGCGATGCTATCAACGAAGCGGCTGAAGGTGCCGACCTGCAGGCTTTGCATGAAATCGGCGCTCGAGAACCTCGGCCCGCGTTCGAGCATGATCACACTCGCGCCGCCGGCGGCGAGATAGTAACCGGGGATCGAGCCGCCGAAGCCCGTCCCTACAATCAGAACGTCCGTGGTTTCATTCGCCATCGCGTCTCTCTACGATCACGCCGGGTTGCCACTCTTCGAGTGCGGATGCGGCCGCGCGAGGATGCGCTCGTAAGAGAACTCCGGGAAGCGCCATATGCCGTCGGAATTGGGAGCCGGAAAGCCGATCGCCGCCAAACCGGGATGCCCTTCGCTGATTGCAACCGCCGTCGGGAGGTAACCTGCCGTATTGTATGCGACGAAACAAAGGGCCGCGATCCCGTAGAACGTGGACCGGGTCAGCGCGCTCTCGTCGAGGACCTCGACCAGAAGCGCGGTCCGCGAATTGAAATCGAGCGCCACGAAGGGCGGCACCGTGGGATCGAGAGCGATCGAGTGGCCTGCTGCATACAGCACAGCGAGCGCATCGAGGCCCACGGCAAGCAAAGGCAGAACCTCCTCGAAGCCGACAAAGTTCAGCATCTCGATTGCGCCCGCCTGCACCGCGCCCGCGCCGCTCACTACGCCCGCGATCGCGCGGTCCCCCGGGAAGCGCTTCTGGCCCGGGATCAACGTATCGGCAAAGGCTTCGATTGTCGCCGTCACGTCCAGGGTGTTGAGCTCCTGGCCCAACGCCGACGGCACGCCGATCTGCCATGGACCGATCGTCCACGCCGCCGCGAGCAACGCGACACGCTTTAGCAAGGAGCGGCGGGTGATACGGACGGCGATCGCGGTGGATCCCGCGAGGCGCTCGTCCTCGCGCTCAATAATTCGATCTATCTCGCTCCTCTTCATCACTCGCATCTCGGCGACTCTATAGAAAAAAGCGGAGCCAAAAGGCTCTTCGGTTGAAATCGGCACAGGCTCAATACTTCCTCCCACCCCTAGATCAACAGGGCTGATTGGTACAAGTACAACCCGCATTAGACTATCTATAGTCCTTAATCCGTTGTCAAATAGTTCATTTGCACCATATTTAATATCATAGCTATTCAAAGCACCGTGTATGAAGGGGCACTCCGGAACCGCTGAGCAAGGCACATATCGCAGATCGCTTAATCTCGTTAGCTATGGCCCTTCACCCGGGCCGTGAGCGGCAACGCCACCGGAGCCGAAAGCCTTGGTCATGCCAATGGATTACAGTGGCCGGCATCACGAACAACATCGTTTCGAGGCAACGCGGCCAAATCCGGTAGAGCCCATGTAGACCAGCTGATCGATGGCGGACAACTGCGCGCGTCTGTGGCGAATTGCTAATTTTGAGCGTCATTCGACGCTACGTCGAGCGTCTGTCACGCCTGGCGTTTGCCGCACCCACAATTGTCGAAACAATCTGCCAAAGGACTCAGGCCCGCTGAGCTCGGCACCGAGACGTTGCTCACCGGTTCGATCGGCCGTTGGAATGGCCTGCCCAACTAAAGGCTATCGGGGGTCGACTAGAGTCTCGCATTATTCTTCAGAGGCGATGAATGAGCGAACTCTGGCTCGAACCGTGAAGCGAGCCGGCTTTTCTGCGCCTGGAGTCAAACCCGAGGAATCCGCCGAATCAGGTAAACGACGCGCGCTCTCCGGTTCACACCAAGCGCACAAGGGCCCGTCATGCGGATCCTACGTCATATCCACATCGTAGCTAACGGTCCAGAGCGCTTGGCGGAGCGAAATGGATTCGAACTCGCAACTGCCTGTTCCAAGACCACCACTGTGAGCTGTCGTCAGGAAGTTCCAGAAACGGCACTGGCAGTCCGAATCCATTGCGCTCCAGCGCCCAAGCGACAGACATCGGCGCGACTGGAGCGAGAAATGACAACTAATTCTCTTTGAGATAGGTGTAGGAATTCCTAACGGTCGAGAAAATCCCGCAGGAGAATCGCGCGAAGGTGAGCGCGATCTAGGCGCGATCGCTCACCTCTTTTCGCTCGGTCACTCGACGATTCTGCCGACGTGACGGAATGTGATGCGGATCCGCCGGGCCAACTCTCCGAACTCGCAAACGTGTGCTGCAGCACACCCTTTCCGCCTTTTGCAATCGACTCGCCGCCGTGCTCCTCGAACATCCCGACCATTTCGGAGTTCGCGTCTTGCCGCATCAATGCGGCCGAACGACCTCGCCCCGGACCAGAAGCAAGTCGAAGGCATAGTAGACCAACGGAGTATGGCGGCTAGGTTGGACTGTGTGTCGCCTCTTCGCTTGGCCGGGAGGACCCATACCATGGGAGGAATCCCATCTCGGACAGCAGAGCACCAACATACCTTAGTTGAATCTCCAAAAGCAGCTCAGCGCAGGATTTCCACCAACAAAACCCAGGCGTTGGAGACCCCAACGGCCATCGAAACGATGACTGCGGGCACCAGCCAGTAGAGTCCGCCCAAAGAACGGGTCCAGATTGAAATGCCAGCGACCACAAAAAGTATCGCGGCGATCTGGGAAAGCAATATCGAAATAATAGGCCGCCGCCGGTGGTCTCCTCCCGAGAGCGAACCTCGCAGGAGCCGAGTCTGCAAAAGCCAGAGAATCATGCCACCGATCGTAAGCTGGATTCCCAACCAGACCAGCGACTGGCCGGGAACCAAGGCAATGATCGGTATCAAGATGGCGGCTACCAATTGCAAAATCGATTCTGCCGCGCGGTCAGATAGACCCTGATGTTCGAGGATTCGGCTGAGGTTAATCGAGATCGCAACGAAGATCAGGCCGGTCAGTGTGGCGGCAACGCCGGCCGCCACCGAAAGAAACACGGTCCAATTAGCGATCTGGTACGGGTACATCGTGCGCCTATGCTAGCAGCGACGGATCCCAAAATGCCGAACAAAGTGAGAATCAGCATCAAAAGTCAAAGTAATTGTCCATCGCTTACTTTCCTCGATGGTCCGCCTCGCTATCATCTCCGGCGATTTCAGGGTGAATCTCTGGCCGATAAAGAGGTGTGAACTCGAACTGGCCTGTTGCAACAAGCGGCCAATACTCAGCGAAAGCGAATACCTGCTTGATACCATTGTCCTGAAAGGGACCGTCGATCGCGCCTGTTTGCCGAAGCGGGATGGATTCGAACTCGCAGTGCTGTTTCGGAAACTTCATCACGACAGCTCTCAGTCGTCTCGGACGGGTTGTGCGGTCCTCCACTTTGTACAAGCTTAGGGATTGAGGTTGAACTGGTTGAGCGCGAGAATCGCCATGAACGGTAGCTCGCTGGTGTGATCGATTGGACTTGCGCCGAGCAGCCCCGGGGTAAAGAAGTCGCTGTTGTTTACCAATATCTCCT
>JASHPB010000165.1 GCA_030038355.1 Candidatus Binataceae bacterium | reverse complement strand
GCCGAAATCGTGCCGAGCGTAACTCCGATCCAGGGCCTCAGCTTAGGTGGCTACCTAACTATCCTCGACAAGACGCATGCCAACTCGATTGGCGCGACCGCCGTGCCGACGCGAGTGCCGAAATACTCGGCCGCCGCGTTGCTACAGTATGTGCGCTCAAAGACGTTCCTGCCGCGCGAAAAAAATCACTGCCGACGTACGCTTATCTTCGTCGATGATCGCGACGACATCACGGTGTCATCGACGATTCGGAATCATCGGGGCTACGATCGCGTTGATGCGGTCGCATCGTCTGCGGCGGGCATCCCGGCGTGGCACGTGTCCAACGAGGAGGGTTTATCAAGTTTCAGAATCTGCTCGATCGTCATTACTCGGAGGCGTATGGCTTGCCCGCGCCGAGCCTCACGTTCACGGCCGGCGTCAAGTTAGAACCAGAGTGATGGTGTCAGGCGTGAGCAGACTCTTCGGCGGTGAAATAGCGCTCGAAGATTGAACGAATTGCGGTGCGACGCTCGTTAAGTTCCCGGAGCATATCGTTCGCGCCGTCGGCTTGCTCGAATCCCATGCGGCGCGCGAGCGGGCGGAGCGAATCGGGTGCGGTTGGCAGCGCCCACGCCGGCTGATCGCTGTCGATGCGCAGGCGGTTCTCGAGCAGCGAGAGGAAGGCATAACCATCGCGCAGCGCAGCGGCATCATCGCCGCTGACAATGCGGGCCGATTCCAACGCCGCGAGCATTTCTTGGGTGCCGTGAAGCCGCAGCGCCAAGTTGCGACAACCATAACGTAGCACCAGCATCTGCGTCAGAAATTCCACGTCGACCAGGCCGCCAGAGCCCTGCTTGATGTTAAGGCGATGCCTGTCCTCGGCGCCGATTTCGCGTTCCATCCGCATGCGCATCAGGTGGATTTCCTCCACCTCGCGCGGGGTAAGTTTGCGGCCGAAGACGAACTCCTCACGAGCGTTCTCGACCTCGCTGCCGAGTTCAGCGTCGCCCGCCACCACCCGTGCGCGAACAAGCGCCTGGCGCTCCCAGACCGCCGAACTTTCACGATGGTACTCGCGAAAACCGGCGAGCGAAGTTACCAATGGGCCGGCGTTGCCGGAAGGTCGGAGCCGCAAGTCGAGCTTGTAGGCATAGCCTTCGCGACTGCGCGATTCGAGCACGGCGATCAGCTTCTGCGCGATCCGCGACGCAATCACGCGGCTTGTTCCGACGGCGTCGTCGCTATCATCGTAAACGAAGATCAGATCCAGATCGGAATTGTAGGACATCTCACTCGAGCCGAGCCGGCCCATGGCGATCGCACACATGCGGAGCGATGGTGGAATTTCGGAGCGCGAGGCGACATCGATGCGGGCGATCGCCAGCGATTCGCTGAGTACCGCAGCGGCCAGAAGGGTCAATTCCTGCTGAACTTCGCGCAAGGAAAGATCACCCGCAAGATCAGCGATTGCGACTCTCAGAAATTCCTGGTGCCGGAACAATCGTAACGCGTCGAGTTTGCTCTCGAAGTCTGCGCTGGCAGCGACAAGCTCACCAACCTCGCGCGTGAGTTCGTCCGCCGTCCGCCGCGGCCGGGCGATATCCGAGCGCACGAGAGTGTCGAGCATATCCGGATGGCGAATGAAGATCGTTGAGAGGTACGCGCTTGAAGCAAAGAGACGCAGCAGGATGCGGCGTGTCGCGGGATGCTGCTCGAGGAGGGCGAGGAACGAGGTGCGCGCTCCCACCGCGGCGATAAAGCCGGAGAGATTCAGCAGCGCGAGGTCAGGATCGGGGAGCGTTCGGATTTCGTCGAGCAGCAGCGGTCCTAGTTCTTCGATCAGCTCGCGGCGGCGCGGACTGGCGTGCACGTGCTCAGGCTCGCTGGCGAGGGCCTTCAGATGCTGCGCGCTCTCCCTGGGGCGATCGAAGCCAAGCGAAGCGAGTAGAGGTTCGGAAGGTGCCGGCGTCATCGCAGCGTTCCAGGCGTCGCGCGCTTGATGAGAGGCGGTAGTGGGAGATTCCTCATCTCCGCCCGCTAGCGTCTGGCGGAACTGTGTCGCGATGAAATCGCGATGCTGCTTCAGCAGTGCGAGCAGACGCGCGATCGCATCGTAATCCTTGCCGATGCCGAGCCGTGCCGCGAGCGCCCGCATCGCCGAAGGGTTCGATGGCAATGCGTGCGTTTGCAATCCCGCCACGGCTTGCAACTTGTGCTCTACATCACGGAGGAAGAGGTAAGCCTCGGCCAGGCGCCGAGCACGATCGCCCGGCATGTAGCCAAAGCTGTCAAGCCGATCGAGAGCATCGAGCGTTTTGCGTGTGCGAAGTCTCGGATCGCGGCCGCCATAAATCAGCGTGAGCGCCTGCACGATGAATTCCAGTTCGCGGATTCCGCCGCGGCCGAGCTTGATGTTGCGCTCGACCATCGCTGGATCGCGCAGCTCGGCTTCGATCTGCCGCTTCATCGCGCGTAGCTGGCGCAGCGTGTCGAAATCGAGGTAGCGGCGGTAGATGAACGGTGCGAGCTCGCTCAGCAGTTCCTCGCCGACCTCCAGCGTGCCGGCCACCGGGCGGGCACGCAGCAGCGCGGCGCGTTCCCACGTCTGGCCGAGGCCCTGGTAGAAGCCGATAGCGCCGTCAACCGTCGTGATCAGCGGCGCCGCGTGTCCACCTGGCCGAAGCCGCATGTCGATCCGGAAGGATTCGGCCGCGAGCAGTTCAGTGATCAAGCCAGCGAGATGAGCGGCCACTTCGAGCGCTGCCGTATCGGCGGTGGCCTCATGCAGGTAGATCAGATCGATGTCGGAGCTCAGGTTCAACTCCTCGGCGCCAAGCTTGCCCATCGCCAGCACGCAAAACTTGCCCATCGCTCGCGCGCGATCGCCGAAGATTTGCGTGGCCATTTCAAGCGCGGCGCGAATACATTCGTCGGCGAGCGCGGACATCGCGTTTGCGGTTTCCATCACCCTCAGGCGATCGAGCAAATCGGCAATCGCAATCCTGAGGAACATGCGACGCTTGAAAGCACCAAGCGCTGACGCGGCTTCGCGTCGATCGGAGAAGTCGCGCTGCTCGAATCTGATCGACGCGATCAGCGAATCGCGTGACTCGCCGCGCGTGCGCTCGAACTCGGCTTTCCAGGCGGCGCCGAAAGAGAGCAACTCGGTTCCGATTAGTTCAGAAGAGCCGAGGCAGAACGCCAAATCAGTTGTTGCCGCGCGGTCGGCAAGGATTGCTCGGAGATCTTCCGGGAAATCGCCGGCGAGCCTCAGGGAAAACGCGAGGGCGAGGCGTTCGTCGGGCGCGACTGCCGCGATCGCAGACAGCATGCGATCCGCCACGCGCCGGTTCCCGATCGCGCCCTTGAAGCGATCGGCCAGCGCGGCGAGGTCGGAGGCGAGAGCGGTCCGTGCCATCGTGACGAGAATAACAGAGTATCGCTCCCAGTTTGCGTGGCTGGTGCGATTCTCGCGCGGCGCGGGGTGATGCTAAGGTCGGGACGTTATCCACGCGGAAGGAGAATCGTTGATGATAGTTCTGTACAGCACCGAACGGGATTATCCCTGGGGCACCTTGCGGTCGACGCACGCGAGCAAGACGAAGATAGTGCTAGAGGAAAAAGGCCTCGCCTACAGGGTTGAAAACCTTTCTCCCGGCAACCTGTGGAAGAAGCCGCCTGAGATGCTCGCCAAGCATCCGCTTGGCAAGGTTCCGTACCTCGAGGACGATGGCCTGGTGATTTTCGACTCCACCGTGATCGACGAATACCTCGAGGAGAATTATTCGAGCGGCCCGCGGCTGATGCCCAGCGATCCTGTGGAACGGATGCGGCTGCGCGAGGCCGAGCAGTTTGCTGACGAGGCGTTGCTCGGCGGCAGTGTGCCGTTGATATGGATGCCGTACTGGAGCGAGCCCGCAAAACGCGATGCGGCGACGATGGAGCGGGGCCGCGAAATGTTGCGCTCGCGCGATCTGCCGTTCATCGAGAAAACGCTTGGGCACGGCGGCCGCTACATCTGCGGCGATTACTCGCTGGCCGACGCCGCCTACACGCCGCTCGCAATGGTGCTCGAGGTTGACCAATTCGATTTGTCGTCGTTCCCGCTAACGGCGGCATACCTACAGCAACTCCGCGAGCGCACAAGCTACCGAGCGGTCAGTCCCAAGACAAAGGTTGCGGACGCGCTATCGCGCGCCTAGCCTCGGAGCGCAAAGCAAAACTGGTAGGAGAGCTTTAGGCGCGCTGCGCTCTAACTCGTCGATGATGGCGGGTGTGGGTCGAGACGCGATGCAGTGAAGTTCTGTGATGCCGCGGATAAGCAGTGATCTCGCTGATCGGACGCGGCGCGATCGCCGGCTCGTCTTCGATACCGGGGAAATACTTTTCCTCGTCGTTGTGAATCTGGAGGGCAGCGAGAAACTCTGCATAGTAGTTCTTTACTGCAAAACCGAAATGCGGACCGTTGTAGGTTCTCAGCATCTTGCAGTAGTCGCCGTCCGATTCGTTGGCGGCACGCGCGATGCCCCCGGTGCCGTAGTTATACGCAGTTATCGCGAGCGGCCAGTCGCCCAACTCGTCGTAGTTCGAGCGCAACAATTGGGCCGCTGCCATCGTCTCGCGAATCGGGTTCAGCCGTTCGTCGCGATACCGGCTTATCCTCAGATATTCCTTGCCGGTCGCGCGAGTGAATTGCCATATGCCCAGGGCGCCGGCGCCTGACTTTACTCCGCCCTGAAAGCCCGATTCGACTTGCGCCAGCGTCACCAATTCAGGTGGCAATCCGGCGCCACGGAAGATCCGTTCCATCGTCGGACGATAGTAGCGGCTCCTCAAGAGGCCGTTGCGGAAGTTTTCCTTCAATCCTTCCTGCACTCGCAGATTCTGCGCCGCAAGCGCATAGGCGCCGATCGGTTGGCCCTTGAACATCGCCGCCACGCGGCGCTCCTCGTAGGTCTCGGGTTGGTGGCCCGAGGCGAGGCGATTCAGGATGTCACCGTATTTCGCTTTCAGATATGCGTTCGACCATTCGATATCGTCGCGGGTCGGCTCGCCTTCGCCGGGAAGGTGAAAGACCTGGTACACGTGCGAAATATCATCGCGATCGACGATCACGAAGTCTCGTACGGAATAGTCGCTGAAAATCTTGACCCAAAAATCGACGTTGGGCTGGATTTCGGCAGGACGCGGGAAGAGCAACTGTCCCCCAGCCGAGCATGACGGCGCGTAAACCGCCAAGAGCGGCAGCGACAGCGCGACAGCCGCTACGAACTTCGTCCCTGTACCCCTCAAATAGGATCGGATCTCCAAGTCCCTCGACTCTCCAGCGGCGGTCGCACGTGCCCAAGTCCCGATCGGACCGCCGAACAAGCTTCTTATCGAATACCGGCGTCTGCTCTGATAGTCAACAAATGCCGCACATCCGCGCTGAGGTTAAGATTGGCCGCCCAAACCGCATCTTTGCAAATTGATCGATCGCGATTAGGACGCCTTGCACCTATCTTCGTCTTGATTGTGCTATCGCTCGCTTCCTGCCGTTCCGGCAGTGGCGCCGGTTCGACGGCGGCATCCAGCTTCAAAGTCGCTCTTCTGACGCCGGGTCCTGTGAGCGATGCCGGTTGGAATGCCTCCGCCTACGAAGGGCTTATGCTGATCAAGCAAAAGCTGGGCGCCGACACGGCGATGGTCCAGACGACGTCCCCAGCGGACTTCGAGGACGCGTTTCGAGACTTTGGCTCGCGCGGCTTCAAGCTCATCTTCGCGCACGGCTTCGAATACACCGACACCGCACTCAAGGTCGCAAAGCTCTTCCCCGACACGACGTTCGTTGTCACGTCAGGCAGCGGTTCGTCGGCGAACCTAGCGTCACTCAGTTTCAGAATCGAGGAGGCGGCCTACGTCCTCGGAGTGCTGGCCGGCGGCGTCTCCAACTCCGGCGTGATTGGCGCGGTCGGCGGAATTCAACTCCCTTCGATCCGCTTCACCTTTGATGGCTACCAGCGGGGCTTCCTCGCGACTCGCCCCGACGGGCGCATACTGATCAGCTATATCGGCAACTTCGAGGATGTGGGTGCGGCCAAGGAAGCTGCGCTCGCGCAGGTAAGCCAGGGCGCCGATTTGCTCTACCACGAGGCCGATGCGGCGGGTCTCGGCGTATTCCAGGCCGCCGCCCAATCGCACATCTACGCCTTCGGTAGCAACCGCAACCAAAACAGCGTGATGCCTGATACGATCCTGGCCAGTGCTGCCACGGACATCCCGGATTCATTTCTCAAAATCGCGACCGAGGTCCGCGACGGCAAGTTTCACCCGGCGATGATCGAGTACGGTATGAAAGAGGGGATGGTGAAGGTCGAGTACAATGAGCGGCTGGTGCAAACGGTACCGAAGTCGGCGGTCGATCGCGCCAACGCTGCGGTGCAGGACATAATCGCCGGCAAGATAACTTTCCCACCCGTGCCGCAGGGCAATTGATCACGAAGCTGTTGACGCGCGATGCTGGCGTCAAGCGTCGTCCACTGTTACGAATTCAGATTCGAAGTTGATCCGCATTGCAGCAGTTCGAAGTCATACCGCTTAATCATCCGATCGACGCCGAAATCACCGTACCCGGCTCGAAGAGTATCACCAACCGCGCGATGCTGATTGCGGCGATCGCGCAAGGCCGCAGCGTGATCGAAGGTGCCCTGCTCAGCGACGACACGCGTTACATGGCAGCCGCGCTGCGGACGCTTGGTTTTATCGTCGAGATTGATGAAGGCGCCCGCCGCATCACGGTCGGTGGCCAGGGCGGAATGATGCCGGCCCGTGGCGCCGAGCTCGACGTCGGCGGCGCCGGCACCGTGATGCGCTTTCTGATAGCGATGCTCACACTTGGCGAGGGACGTTTTCGGCTCGACGGCAATCAGCGAATGCGCCAGCGGCCGATAGGTCCGCTGCTGGATGCGATGGAGCGGCTTGGTGCACGTATCTACAGCGAGCGCGACAACAATTGCCCGCCCGTGATCGTCGACGCATCGCGCTCGCGCTTCAACGGCGGCGAAGTCTCGATCGACGCACGCATGTCGTCGCAATACGCGTCGGCGATGCTGATGCCCGCGCCACTATGGCCGCAAGGGATAAAGCTCAAGGTGATCGGCGATACCGCGCGTCCGTTCATCGACATGACACTCCGCGTGATGGAGTCGTGGGGCGCGCAAAGTTCGGTCGAAGGTGACCAAATCACGGTGCCAGGCGGGCAGTGGTACCGCGCTCAGCGCTACTACGTCGAGCCGGACGCTTCGAGCGCCAGCTACTTCGCCGCTGCGGCTGCCTTGGTCGGCGGGCGCATGCGAATCGCTGGGCTCGCGCGGAATTCGGCGCAGGGTGACACTGCGTTCCTGGGAGTGCTGGAGCGGATGGGCGCGCAGGTGACGTGGCTGGAAGATGGGATCGAAGTTGTGGGCAACGGCAATCTCAGCGGCGTCGATGTCGCGATGAACGCGATGCCCGACATGGTGGCGACGCTCGCCGCGATCGCGCCCTTTGCTTCGTCACCGACCAAGATTACCGGCGTCGGGTTCATCCGCCATCACGAGAGCGATCGGTTGCGAGCGCTCGCGAGCGAACTCGGCCGCCTCGGCGCAAACGTGCGCGAAACTCAGGATGGACTCGAAATCGAGCCCTCGGAGATACATGGCGCTGCGATCGACACTTACGACGACCATCGGATCGCGATGGCGTTTGCGATCGCGGGCCTCAAGCTTCCTGGCGTTATGATCAACCATCCCGATTGTGTCACGAAAACTTTCCCGGATTTTTTTGAACGTCTCGTGTCGCTCGGCTGATTACCGGTGCTCGGCGAGGGCTTCGCGAATCGAGCGATGGAAGTGCTCGAGCGCGCCCTCGTAGCGGCCGTACACCACCTCGCGAATCGCGCCTGACTCGAAGTTACGCTGGATTCCTTCGCCGATCGCGAAATCCTGCTCGATGACACCGAGCAGCAGTTCGAGCGTTTTCGTCCACTTCGGCGACGGCTCCGGGGCCAGCACGCTGACGACCGTGGTGCATTGGTACGGATGATCGTGGCTGGGGAAGATGCGGTAGACCTCGGCATGGTCAGTCTGCATGACCAGCACCGTGTTCGGGAAGATGTTCATCAGGATTGTCGCGTGCGGCAGGATGTCCCACTTGTCCTCAGAAATCGTGCGTAGCTGCTCGATCGACTTGCGCACGCCGATGAGCCGGTGATTTCTACCCAACGGATCGAATAGCGCGAGGTTACGCACGAACAGCGGCGCCACGTTCGCCGCGTGCAGCACCCGAATGTGGTAGGCCTCCCAGAACGTGTCGCTCGCGAGCTTCCAGTTCATCCGGCGCGTAATCGCGCGCGACTCCGCATGCACGAACCTGCCGATTCTGTAGGATGCAATATCCGCGTCGAGGCCGGTCAGGATTTGCGCCGCGTCGAGCGGGGCGTCGGGCGTTGGATGCACGAAGATCAAGCCGTGACGCTCGGCGACCGGCAGCGCTATAAGACCCTTCGTCGAGTGATCGAGGCCGTCGAATCCGACCTCATCGGCAATCGCCACGAGGCGGCCATCGAGATCGTAAGTCCAGGCGTGGTAGGGACACACAAATCGTCTCGCGCCGGAGCCGCATCCTTGCACCAGCCGCGAACCGCGATGGCGGCAGATGTTGGCGAAGGCGCGCAGTCCGCCGCTCTCGGCGCGGACGATGACGATCGGCACGGGAGTTAAGTCTTCAGTCAGGAAGTCGCCGGCGTTCGGAATCTGCGAGCTGAATCCTGCGACGATCGGATGCGCCTTGAAGAGGATTTCGCGCTCGCGCACGGCGCGCTCAGGCGAGGTGTAGGCGTCGGGGCGGTTGCGCGTGAAGTGCTCTTCGAGCGGAGGCTCGCCGCGCTCGATCGCATCGAGCGCGATACGAATCAGTCGGACCTGTGTTGCGTGATCCATTCCAACGCTAGCTTACGACGTGCCCCGCCCAGCACGCCATAATCGCGAGTCGGTAGTCCTTCGTCTAACTGAATGGTATGGTCGCGCGACGTTGGCGGATGCGATTGGCGAGAAACGATTCGCCGCCTGCGCGAGGAAGTCATTTTGCAAGTCTGACATGAGCACTGGCAAAGCAGTTCTAATCGGCGCAATCGAGACGATCGTGGCTCTCCTGATTATGGGCGTGTTGGTGCCGATTCCGCCCGCGGGTTTGATCGACGCGGCATTGGTCGCGCTCGCATTCATTTCCGGCTTCGGCGCGGGCCGTCGCCGCGCACGCGGCGAATGGAGTTCTACCAGGCTCGTTCGGTTTGCGATTTCGTGGGCAATAGTCGGAGCGCTGCTGACGTCGCTCGGGGTCGTTGCGTCTGGGCTTCGTGGTCCGGAAGCTGGCCTGAAGGGCGCGATCGCGGTGGTGCTGATCATTGTGGCCTACGGCTCAGGGACGATGTTCGGCGGCCGGCCCGTCAGCGCGGCGGTCGCGTCCTGAGGAAGCTCCCACAGGCGGCAGCGAAAAGTGCGGGCGAGACGCCGGCGCCACTACAAGGAGTCAATCTTTTCCGGAGTGGCGGTCGGCGTCCCGGCCCGCTCTTCTTGGCTTTTTTGAAATGGATCGCTTCGCGCTGCGCTGCGGAATGCGGACCTTGGTTCTGCCCCATCATAGTGGAGTCGGCCGCGGCGGCCTTAAGATTCCTCGCGCCGCGCTCGGAATGGCTCTTATCTTGCTGCGGAAGACCGCGGCGCCAGCTTCTTCAAGGAAAGCGCAGATAGACTGAGCTCAGACTCGCGCTTCGCTAGCGGCCTTTCCACTTGGGCTCGCGCTTCTGGATGAACGCGAGCGGGCCTTCCCTGGCGTCCTCGGTCTGCAGAACGCGCTGGAACTCGGAGATCGTGTCGCGCTGGATCGATTCGTCATCGTCGACGAATGCACGCGCTGCCAGATTACGGCTCGTCTGCACCGCGACCGGAGCATTCGCCGCGACACGGGCAGCCAGCTCGAGCGCGGAGTCGAGCGCTCTCCCGTTCGGCACGACATGGTTGACCAAGCCGACTTCATAAGCGCGGCGCGCCGAAATCGGATCGCCGGTGAGGATTATTTCCATCGCCAGCGCCATCCCGATCGCGCGCGGCAGCCGGAACAAGCCACCCGCCGCGGCGACAAGCGATCGCTTCACTTCGGGAAGGCCGAAGCGCGCGCTCTCGACCGCGACGATCATGTCGCAGGCGAGCGCGATTTCGCATCCTCCCGCCAATGCCGGACCGTTGACAGCCGCGATCAGAGGCTTGGTGCGCGGGCGCGAGACTAATCCAGCAAAGCCTCCGCGCTGCGTTCCGAGTCCTGCGCCGCCGTTCGCGGCGATCGCCTTCAGATCGGCACCCGCGCTGAAGACGGTGCCTGCGCCGGTGACGATTCCGACCCACAAGTCATTGTTCGACTCGAACTCGTCGAGCCGCGCTTCCATCCCGGATGCGACGTCGGCGTTGACAGCGTTACGCGCCTCGGGCCGGTTGATCGTGAGAATCGCGACGTGTCCACGAGCTTCGAGTGTGACATCCATCTTCAAAACTCCTGGCTGTTAGCCGCGAGGCGGCTTAGTGCCGCGCGTCTCGGTGACCTGCGGCCTCGACGCGCGCGCGCGCCAGTTCCAAATCGTGATGCGCTGATTCGTACTCCGGGTCGTATGAGCTCATCGCGGAGATTTTCGCATCGGCGAGTTGCTCTTCGCGCTGGGCCTGCGCGGCGTCGAGCTTTTCCGGCGCCTCCGCAGTCTCCGCGAGCAGCGTGAGCGTACCGTCGCGAACCTCCGCGAGTCCGCCCGCGACTACCCAACGGCGATGCGAACCGTCGGGCAACGTTAGGTCGACGATGCCGGGTACAAGCGAGGTGATGAAATTGATGTGCTCGGCGAGGACACCAAACTCGCCAAGCGGCCCCTTCGCCGTCAGCTCGGCGACCGGACCTTCGAAGACGATACCGGTCGGCGTGACCAGCCGGAGTTGAAACGTCTCGGCCATCGGGGGTTAGCGGGCCTCGCCGCGCGCGAGCCGCTCCGCCTTGGCGCGCGCATCGTCGATCGTGCCGACGAGATAGAACGCTTGCTCCGGGAGATCATCGCACCTGCCGTCGAGGATTTCCTTAAAGCCGCGCACGGTCTCCTCGCGCTTGACGTATTGTCCCGGGATGCTGGTGAACGGTTCCGCCACGAACATCGCCTGCGAGAGAAAGCGCTCGACGCGGCGCGCGCGCGCGACTACGAGTTTGTCTTCGGCGGAGAGCTCTTCCATGCCTAGGATGGCGATGATGTCCTGCAGGTCCTTGTAGCGCTGCAGGATTGCCTGCACGCCGCGCGCGACATTGTAGTGCTCTTCGCCGACGACCTGCGGATCGAGGATGCGCGAAGTTGAACCGAGCGGATCGACCGCCGGGAAAATCGCCTTCTCGAAAATCTTTCGATCCAGCGCCGTGACGGCATCGAGATGGGTAAATGTCGTGGCCGGCGCGGGGTCGGTGTAGTCGTCGGCCGGGACATAGATTGCCTGCACCGAAGTGATCGCGCCCTTGCGTGTCGTAGTGATCCGCTCCTCGAGTTCGCCCATGTCGGTGCCGAGAGTCGGCTGATAACCGACCGCGCTCGGCATACGGCCAAGCAGCGCCGACACCTCGGAGTTCGCCTGCAAGAAGCGGAAGATATTGTCGATGAAGAAGATCACGTCTTTGCCTTCTTCGTCGCGGAAGTACTCGGCGACCGTGACGCCCGTGAGCGCAACGCGGGCGCGCGCGCCCGGCGACTCGTTCATCTGGCCGTAGACGAGCGCGGTCTTCGCAATAACTCCCGACTCGGTGAGCTCGCCATAAAGATCGTTTCCCTCGCGCGAGCGCTCGCCGACGCCGGCAAACACCGACACGCCACCATGCTGCTTGGCGACGTTGTTGATGAGCTCGAGGATCGTCACGGTCTTGCCGACGCCTGCGCCGCCGAACAGACCAATCTTTCCGCCGCGCGAATAGGGGCAGATGAGGTCGACAACCTTGATGCCGGTTTCGAGGATCTCGACTTCGACGCCCTGGTCGGCGAAGCTCGGTGCGTCGCGATGGATCGGCATGCTCTTAAGCCCCTGAATCGGGCCACGTTCGTCGATCGGTTCGCCGGTGACGTTCATAATGCGGCCAAGGGTGTTGGGGCCGACCGGAACAGAAATTGGTGCACCGGTGTTCTGCACCGCCATCCCACGCACCAACCCATCAGTCGAATCCATCGCGATGCATCGCACGATGTTCTCGCCGAGATGCTGCTCGACTTCGAGCACGAGGTTGTTTTGGCGATCGCTGATCGACGGGTTGGTGACGCGCAATGCCGAGAAAATCGGCGGCAGCGAGCCATTGCGGAACTGGACGTCGACCACGTTGCCGAGAACCTGGCTGATTTGTCCCTGGACTTGATCACTCATGATGGGAAAATTCCCCGTTGGATTTTGCCTAAGCTGATTGTCCGCGCAGCGCTTCGGCGCCGCCGACGATATCCATTAGTTCCTTGGTGATTTGGGCCTGACGCGCGCGGTTCATCTCGAGCGTAAGCGCCGAGATCATCTCCGCGGCGTTGTTCGATGCGCTGTCCATCGCGGTCATCCGTGCTCCCTGCTCGCTCGCTTCCGACTCGAGCAACGCGTGATACACCGACGCCTCGAGGTAGCCGCGCAGCACGACAGGCACCAACTCCTCGCGGCTCGGCTCGACCAAGTAGTCGAGCTTGCCGCTCTCACTCTTGGCGACGCCGCCATGAAGCTGCGCGTCGTCGCGAATCCCGCTTTCGCCGGGAGGCTTCACGGGCAGCAGTTGTTCGTAGGTCGGGAACTGGGCCATCGCGGAGCGAAAGCGCGTGTAAATTACCCCGGCCTCGTCGATCGCGCCGCCGCGGTAGTCGGTCAGGATCTTCGCCACGATATCGCGCGCGAGCCCGATTGTCGCAAGCCGCGGAATGTTGTCGACGCGTGAAACGGCGAACGGCGTGCGGTTGCGCTTCAGATGATCGACCGCCTTCTTCCCGACCGCGAAGATTTCGACGTCGGTCTCATGCCGCATCAGCTCCCGGCGAGTGTCGTCGGCGAGCCGCATCACGTTCGTGTTGTATCCCCCGCAGAGCGTGCGGTCCGACGCGATCACAACCATCAGCGCGCGGCGCGCCGCACCTTCGCGCGGAGCAACAGAAATTCCTTCGGAGGTGAGAAGTGAGTCCGCCACTCGGGCGAGAGCTTCGCTATATGGAATCGAATTGGCCAGGGCTTCCTGCGCGCGGCGGAGACGCGACGCCGCGACCAGTTTCATCGCGCGCGTGATCTGCTGGGTCGACTTGGTCGATGCGATCCGGCGCCGGATTGCCTTGAGCGAGGCCATTGCGAACGTGCGCGGGGCTTACGCCGCCGCCTGCTTGTCCTTCTGATTCTCGGCGAGGAAACGCTTCTCGCATTCCTCGATTGCGGTCTTCATTCGAGCCTTGAGGTCGTCGCTGAGCTCCCGCTTATCGCGAATCTCCGCCAGCAGCGCAGCCTGATGTGCCTCGAAGAAGGCGACCATCGACTCGGCGAAGCTTCGCACCTGCTCGACCGCGAGCTTGTCGAAGAAGCCTTCGTTGCCAGCAAAAATCAAAAGCACTTCCTTTTCGACCGGGATCGGCGAGTACTGCGGCTGCTTCAGGATTTCCATCAGGCGCGAGCCGCGATTCAGCAGCCGCTGCGACGCGGGATCGAGATCCGAGCCGAACTGCGCGAAGGCTGCCAGCTCGCGATACTGCGCCAGGTCAAGCTTCAGTGTACCGCCAACCTGTTTCATCGCCTTCACCGCGGCGGAGAATCCGACGCGCGAAACCGAAAGACCGACGTTCACCGCGGGACGCACGTTCGAGTTGAAAAGATCCTTGTCGAGGATGATTTGCCCGTCGGTGATCGAGATGACGTTGGTCGGGATATAGGCCGACACGTCGCCTTCCTGCGTCTCGATGATAGGCAGGGCGGTCAGCGAGCCGCCTCCCTCTTCCTTGCTCATCTTGGCTGCGCGCTCGAGCAGGCGCGAATGCAGGTAGAAAACGTCGCCGGGATAGGCCTCGCGGCCGGGCGGACGCCGCAGGAGCAGCGCCAGTTGGCGATACGCTTGCGCGTGCTTGCTCAAGTCATCGTATATGAGGAGGGCGTGGCGACCCGTGTCGCGGAAATACTCGCCCATCGTGCATCCGGCGTAGGGCGCGATGAACTGCAGCGGGGCCGCTTCCGAAGCGGTCGCAGCGACGATAGTCGTAAACTCCATCGCACCATGCTGGCTCAGACGCTCGGCGACCTGCGCAATCGTCGAGCGCTTCTGCCCGATCACTACATAGATGCAGTGAACGTTCTGGCCCTTCTGATTGATGATCGTGTCGAGCGCGATCTGGGTCTTGCCGGTCTGGCGATCACCGATGATTAGCTCGCGCTGACCGCGCCCGATCTGGAACATCGCATCGATCGAGAGGATTCCAGTCTGGATTGGTTCCTTGACCGGCTGACGCTTGACGATTCCGGGCGCCTTGATTTCGATTCGCCGCGTCTCCGCGGACTTGATCGGACCCTTCTCGTCGATTGGCTGGCCGAGCGCATTGACGACCCGCCCGAGCATCCCTTCACCAACCGGAACCTCGGCGATTCTGCCGGTGCGCTTGACCTCGTCGCCCTCGGCGATCGCCTGAGGATCACCGAACAGCGCCGCGCCAACGTTGTCCTCTTCGAGGTTTAGCACCATCCCTAAGATACCGTGGGGAAACTCGAGCAACTCACCGGACGCCGCGTTCTGCAGCCCGTAGATACGCGCGATACCGTCGCCGCTCGATAGCACGCGCCCGGTTTCGCGTACCGAGACGCTACCCTCGAATCCTTTGATTTCGTTCTTCAGGATCTCGCTGATTTCTGATGGTCTGATATCCGCCATAGATGTTTCACCGCCGCTTAACCTGCGAGTCGGCGCTGAGCCTCCGCCAGCCTGGTTGCCAGGCTGCCGTCATAGATCTTGCCGCCAAATTCTGCTACGACGCCGCCAACTAGCGCCGGATCGACCTTCACGGTCGGGATGACTTTCTTCTTTGCGATTGCTTCGAGGCCGGCGACGATACGCGTAACATCGGAATCAGTGGGTGCGACCGCGAAGGTCAACGTGCCGCGCGCCCGCCCGAGCATGTCGTCAACCAGATCGCGATACGACTCTGCGATTGCCGCGAGATCGGCGACGCGGCGATGACGCGCGACGACGACCGCGAAAGATCGCAGCGGAAAGCTGAGGTCGAGGCGCTCGGCGATCTTGCCCATTGCTTCCTGGCGCGCGGCATCACCGAGCTCGGGCGAGTTGAGACGCTCGGCGAGTTCAGGAGCGGATGTGAGAGCAGCCAACCGCTCAAGCTCCTCTCCCCACTTCTCGACCTGGGATCGGTCGGCCAGTTCGAGCAGCGCACGTGCGTAGCGCTTTGCGACGCGCGAACCTTTCATGCTTCGCCCTCGAGCCGTCCCATAAAATTGTCGAGCAGGCGATTCTGATCGGAGCTCTCGAAGCTCCGCTGGATCAAATCGCGCGCGAGCCGGGCCGACACTGCCGCCAATTCGGCGCGGATGCGGCGCTGGGCTGCTTCGGTAATCGCGACGCTGGTCATTTCGGCGTCGCGATGCAACCGCTCGATCGTTGCCTCGGCGAGTTCCGCGATGCGCTTCACCCTCAGCTGGGTTTCCTCGTCGATATCGTGGATCAGCGCGGCGACTTCGGCCTCGAGACCGGCGGCCCGCTTCGCGGCCTGGTTGGCGAGATCCTGCGCCTCGGCAAATGCCTTCTCGGCGCGGCTAAGCGCGCCGCGAATTTCGGTTGCGCGGCTCCTGAAGTAATTGCCGATCGCTGGTCCTGCGAAATAGGCGATAACGTATACGAACAACGCGAAGTTGATCGCGAAAAACGTGAACAGCGTCCACGAGCCGTGACCCTCACCGCCGCCTTCGGCGGCGTAGGCCGCCACCGGCAGTATCGCGGCTGCGCTCGCGACCATGTTCGCAATCGTTTTCTTCATCTTGATCCACCCGCGCTGCGGCGTCCGCTCGAGCGGTTCAGTTCGCGCTGCGACGCTGCCCGTTAAGCGGGCGGCCAAGCACGCGCTCGGCGAGCTCGGCCGCAAGGCTTTCTCCCGTTCGTCCGAGCTCGCGTTCCGCACTTGCGAGCTCCTCATCAATTTTCGCGCGCGCCCGCTCCAGCATCTCATGCGACTCGCCGCGGGCGGCATCCATCTTCTTCGCCGCCTCCGACTCCGCCGAGCGCCGCTCGCTGTCGCGGCGTTCGAGCGCGTTGCGGCGCGCCTCGTTCAGGCGCTGCTCGCGGATCGCGTCGGCTTCTCTCGCCTCCCTGATCAGCTTCTCGGTCCGATCATTGAAGTCCTTGAATCTGCCCTCGCGCTTGGCGAGCAGGTTGAGAAAAGGGCGAAAAAATAACCGGCTGAATATAAACCAGAAAACGAGGAAGGAAACAATGAGAATGAAAAACGTCCCCCAATTCGGCGGGATGTGCATATTACGGCGTCTCCCCTGAGGCGTACTCCGGGATAATCATAGGGACTATTGATCAGGGATGCGAAGGAAAGAAACGGCGCGAATCAGGCCGACTTCTGCCCTCCAGCCGCAACCTGCGCTGGGCGTTCTTCCTTGGGGAATACCGTAACCTTACGTTCTTCGCGCGCCTCGGGCTGCATCGAGCAGTGACCTTCGAACAGCGCGCCCTCGTGCACGACCAGCACGGGCGACGTGATGTTGCCGTTGACCTTCGCCGACGGCCGGATCTCAATGCGCTGCGATGCGGTGATGTCGCCGCTGACTTTGCCCGCGATCGTCACTGACGCGGCGCGAATCTGCGCGGTGACGACGGCGCTGTCGCCAATCGTGAGCGCTTCCTTCGCGATGATTTCGCCGTCCACTTCGCCATCGATCTTCGCAGCGCTATCGAATGAGAGCTTGCCGCTGATCTTCGATCCGCGATCAAGATACGCACGAGCATCTGCAGAGACTGGGCCATTGGTGCGCGTTGCAGTGGCTGAAGGCGTCGACGAGACAGGAGTCGGGGTCGGAGCGGATGCGGTAGAGGGAGGAGGGGTCGACGGCGTCGCTTGCGGCGTCACAGTCGATTGGATCTTCGGATTCTTCTCCGCTTCTTTGCTGAACAACGCCATCGGGCAACACTCCTCTACGCGGTGAGTAGCAACTCACTTCGCCGACATATGTTCTAAGCTTAGGCCTTGGCTATTAGCCCATGCAATTGCGAGTGTCAATTTGCGCCGTTCACCTAATGCACAATCAGTCTTGTTGCAGCTGTGAAACACCTCGTTATTCAAAAATCATGGATTGCCTCGCTGAGGCAGTTGGTTAGGCTCGGATCACGAGCATCGCATCACCTTCGTTCAAGGAGTGATTGACAATGGCTTCGATTCCGGACAAATTCCTCGACCTCTTCGGTGACAAGAAGGCCTTCGCCAATATCGCGACGCTGATGCCCGATGGTTCGCCTCAGGTGACTCCAGTGTGGTTCGATTTCAAGAACGGCCGCGTCCGCGTCAACACTGCTCGCGGACGGGTGAAGGCGCGCAACATGAAGGTAGGGTCTAAGGTGGCGCTCTCGATCATGGATCCCGACAACCCCTATCGCTACGTGCAGGTGCGCGGATCGGTCGTCAGCGAGACCGAGCAAGGCGCGGACGCCCACATCGATTCACTAGCGAAGAAGTACCTAGGGCAGGATAAGTACCCTTTTCGTACACCTGGCGAGGTTCGCGTGATTTACGAGATCGACCCCTTGTCGGTGCAGTCCAACGGCTAAGGTGGTGCGAATCAATCGCATCTCTTCTAGCTAACGAGAGTTCGCTTCCGCGACCAGGTCAAAGAGCTTGGTTGCTTCCAGATATATCGTGCGATATATTCTTCACTAGAACGCAACTCGGTCACCTCGACCTAATCGGTGGAGAAAATTCAATGTTTGCCTGTGGAACTCGACAATTTCATCGCCCCCGCCCGTGGCATTTCGGCGCTGTGATGGGGATGCGCGGACGGTTCTTCGGCCCCGGCGAGGTGCGCCTCGCGCTGCTCTCACTCGTCGCCGAGGGACCAAAGCACGGCTACGAACTAATGCGCCAGCTCGAGGAGCGCTCTGGCGGCGTCTATCGCGCCAGTGCGGGGACAGTCTACCCGACGCTCCAGCAGCTCGAGGATGAAGGCCTGGTCGCATCTGAGGTCGTCGACGGCAAGAAGACCTACCGCGCGACCGATGCCGGCCGCGAGGAACTCCGCGTTCGCGACGACGCCGTGCGCCGCATATGGTGGCGCGCGCGACGGCTCGCGGGATGGCGCAATGCGTTCGATCCCGACGCCGCCGAGATTCGCGGCCCCGCCGAGCGCCTGGTGCAGGCCGCGTTTCGCGCAGTCGCAGGCGAGCGCGCTACTGAGGAGCGCTTCGCGCGCGTGCGCGAGATCCTGGAAAAAGCGCTGCGCGATCTCGACGCGCTCAGCGAACCGGACTGACCGCGGGCCGCAAGTTGCTCAGCGGCCGCGCGTCCTTACCGCGGCGATAACTTCATCAGCGAAGCGCGAGAGTTCCTCGGGCTCGAAGGAACGCGCGGCGATCAGGATGAAGTGCGTGACATCGCATCGCGCGTAGCGCTCGACCGTGTCGAGGCATTCATCAGGCCCGCCGATAATCATTTGCCGGCGCGCTTCATCCGGCGACCTCCGCCCCAGCGCCGCCGCAAATTGGATGGCCGCTTTCTCCTGCTCACGGCTCGCGCGATAGCAGAACGGAATCGCGATCGTCTTTTCGATCTGATCAACGTCGCGCCCCATACGGTCGCCATGCCGCCGCATCACGTCGATTAGATGCTGCATGTGCTCGACGCTGCCGTAGGCGTTCCAGAGTTCGGCATGTTGGGCGACGATTCTCAGCAGGAGCCTCTCGCCCTGGCCCGCGATCATGAGAGGTGGCCGCGGCTCCTGGAGCGGACGCGGGCTGCATGTTGCATCAGTGACTTGGTAATATTTGCCGCGGAGTGTCGTCTGCCCCTCGGCGAGCATCGCCTTGATGATTCTGCACGCCTCATCGAGCGCGCCGAGCCGTTCTGCGGTCGGCTTGAAGTCGAAGCCGAGACTTCGATGCTCCGGCTCGAACCATCCCGCGCCGATCCCGAGGATAAAGCGGGCGGCGCTTGTGTGATCGAGCGTCACCGCCATCTTGGCCGTGAGGCACGGATTTCGAAAGCCGTTGCAGTTGACAAGGCTGCCGATCTTTGCGCGCGTCGTGCATTGGCTTAGCGCCGCGAGCGTCGCCCATCCCTCGAAGTTGGGGCGCGTGGGTTCGCCGAAGATTGCGTAGAGATGGTCGCCCGTCCAAAGCGAGTCGTAGCCGGCGCGGTCGGCCGTCTCCCACAGATGCTTTAGCTGCGGCCATTCGTAGCCCTGTTGGCCGGTCGCGATACCGAAGCGAATCGGATGAGCTTTCATCGATTGAACCGTCCCGTGATGATCTTGGTTGACACCGTCAACCTAGCGCCCGACGGTTGACGCTGTCAACCAGACTTTCATGTCATCCCGAGATGGTGTGAAGAGATCGTGTCGATGGAATCTCCAACTGCAAGACAGTTATTTCGAGCGCTGCGCGAGGAAGCTAAGGCCGCTACGGGCGACACCGCGATGGTGGGTCGGGAGCGAATGTTCGTATGCCACCCGCCACGCTAAACGATGCGTTCGAAACAACCAAGATCAGAGCGGGCGTCCCGCCCGCTCTTTTCGCTCCAGAACATTTTTTACATGGGCATTTCCGCTATCAGGCCGTCATCACGAAGGAGCGAGGAGAAGCGACCAAAATTATTTGGACGGCTCTTCGTCAGCGAGCTGCTGCGAGGCGCTCGGCCGCGCGCCGCGCGCGCTTCGGATCGCCCGACCAGGTCCACGCGTGCTCGGTCCGGCTCACGCCGATCAACACGCCGAGGAAGGCCGTCGGATGGATGAACATCTCGGCGAGACCCGCTGCGTCGCGCCGATGCGAGGCGAAGCGCGCCCCGCGCGCTTTCAGCCGTTCCTCGATCGCGCCGACATCGTCGGTCTCGACGAAGAACATGTAGAGCGAATCGCCGCGCTTCTGATGAAACCGGCCCATCGTAAGCTCACGATTGGTGATCTCTGCGATCTCGATTCGATCGAGCCGTGCCGGCGGGTCGAACAGCGTCAGCATTCCGGTGTAGCCGAATTCCTTGCTCTCGATCGGCGAAAACTTCGACGCGTCGAGCGCGAAGAGGCGCGTGTATAGCTCGGCGGCGGCGCGCCAGTCCGCGACCGGGTTCGTCACTTCGTAAATCCACTTGATCGCGCCGACCGGCGTGCGCTCGTGGTGCTGGCTGATGACGGCGTTAATGTTGAGGGTCGCAGCGTGATCGAGATAGAGTTGCCCCGACTCGCGCTGGTAGCGGACGCCGAGCCGGTCGAAATGCCGCGCTGCCTGCTCGAGGTCGGCAACCGAAAATCCCGCGCCACAAAGACCACCCGACCACTGGGCGATGAAATCCGCGACTTTTCCAGCGCCGTCAGGCTCGAGCAGTTCGATCAGGCTCGCGCCGGCCTGCATCGTCGAGCGCTTCGCGCCGAGCAACCTCAGATCATCGCGGCGCAGGAGCTCCGCGCCGAACACTTCGCTCGCGATACGCTCGGCCGCGGCCCGATCCGCCACCGCGATCTGCACCCGATCGACTCGCTTCAACATGAGAAGCTCCTCCGGATCGACTACTGCAGCGGCGGCTCGTCACCGGGCGGCGCGATCACCGGCGAGCCGTGATGCATTACCATGAACCAGGCGTCGCCGATCCGCTCGTAGACGTTGGTCGCGATCACTTGCGAGCGCGAGATTCCGTCGTAACCGCGCTGGGTCAGATCCTCTTCGACCACCACCACCGCCAGGTCGCCGCTGATCGAGACGTTGGTATCGCCAAGCTCGAACTTCATCTCGAAGACATTTTCGAAAATCCGCTCCCAGCTCGACATGATTGGGCCCCAGCCGGAGAGCTTGCGCCATCCGGGATGGATACAAATGATGCTTGGGTCGCGCGCCCAGACCTTTTCCATCTTCTCGACATCGAGACTCTGGAAGGCTTCGTAAAAGGAACGGTTGGCGTTCAGGACTGCGTCTCGGTCTGACATGTCGATGAGTTCAGCCTATTTTTTCGGAGGACCACACGCCAGCTACGCTGGATCGGTGTTGGAGGCGCGGCGGGCGGCGAGTTTGGCGCCGCTCGCTTTCGCGGCGACAACATCGCCGATCAGTTCGGCGATCAACTTCGCTCCTTCGCGAGTCTGAATTCCGCCCCGATGAATATTCGAGAGCACCGTGCGATCCGGTTCGAGCGATTTGAGCGTTGGCCTGTAGATGACATAAGCGCTGAGGCTTTCAGCCGTTGCCAGCCCCGGCCGCTCGCCGACGAGCATGCAAACCACGTCGGGCTTCAGAATCTCGCCCAGCTGATCCTCGATTCTTACCCGCGCGTTGCGGATAAAGACCTTCGGCAATATTCGCACGCGCTTGGCAAGGAGCTTTTCGAGCGCACGGATCAGCGCTGGCGCATGTGCGACTACCGCCGCCGATGAAAGCCCGTCGCCGACGCAGAGCAGGACGGTAGCCTTTGCGCCCCGGCCCTCGCTTCCCTTCGGCTTTGATACGAGCCGCTTCAACTTTGCCACTTCATTCTTTGCGAGCCGCCGCCCGCGCTCGGGAAATCTTAGGTACTCGTCGCGCGACGAGGCTTCGCTTGCGAATTCGATAAGCCCGTGGCGTTTCGGCCAGTCGCGCGGCACCGCCGTCGTTACGGCGTCAACGGCGCGCGCGTGATCGGCCCGAAACCGGAGCATCGCGGCCGTCGTGTAGCGTGGTCCCGCACGACCGACGCCGAGCCGCGCGGGCGTCGCCCGCCGCATCGCATCGAATGACTCGACCACCTTACGAGTTCATCACCAGTGCCGGATCGCCGGCGCGATTTGTCAGGCGGCCGTCGCGGATAATCTCTCGCGCCTCGCACCAGCTTTCGAATTCCGGTGCGAGCCTTAGCTTCAGCGCCTGCCTGAGCGCCGCCGCATCGTGAAAGCTCGTGCACTGGTAAGAGAGCATCACGTCGTCGCCCATGGGAACCGCCATGAAGTAGTTGCATCCCGCGGCAGCGAGTAAAGTAGCGAGGTTCTCGCAATCGTTTTGATCGGCGCGCGCGTGATTGGTGTAGCAGGCGTCTGCGCCGAGCGGCACGCCGAGCAGTTTGCCCATCATGTGGTCCTCGAGGCCCGCGCGTGTGATCTGCTTGGCATCGTAGAGATACTCGGGTCCGATGAACCCGACTACCGTGTTAACCAGTAGTGGATTGTAGCGCCGCGCAAGGCCGTAGCATCGCGCCTCCAGCGTGACCTGGTCGGCGCCCTGGTGCGCGCCGGCCGACAGCTCCGAGCCCTGACCGGTTTCGAAGTACATCAGATTGGGCGAGCGGAGCCTGCCCGTCTCGCGAATCATCGCGTAGCCGTCGTCGAGCATGCGGACCGTGATTCCGAAGCCGCGATTTCCTTTCTCCGTCCCGGCGAGACTCTGGAACATGATATCCATCGGCGCCCCGGCCTCGAGCGCCCGCATCTGCGTCGTGATATGCGCGAGCACGCAGTTCTGCGTCGGCGCTCTCGTCCGCTCGATTATCGCGGCGGTCGTATCGAGCAGGCGCCGCAGGTTGTCGGGCTCGTCGATCGCGGGATTGATTCCTATCAGCGCGTCGCCGGTCGCGTAGGCGAGACCCTCGTAGGTGGCGGCTGAGATTCCGGCGACGTCATCGCGCGGATGGTTCGGCTGGAGGCGTGTCGAGAGCCGGCCTGCGAGTCCGATCGTCGTGCGCGCATGTGTAACGACGCGAATCTTCGACGCAATCGTAATCAAATCGAGGTTGGTGGAAAGCTTGGCCACCGCCGCGGCGATCTCGGCGGTGATTCCGCGTCCGGCAGCGAGGATCGCTTCGCCGCTCGTGTCGTCGTTCAAGAGCCATTCGCGAAATTCGCTGACGCTCAAGTGGCGGCGCTTTTCGAATTCGGCCGCATCGAGCGCATCGGCAATCACGCGCGTGACTTCATCCTTCTCGTAAGGAACGACGGGATTGTTGCGCAGATCATCGAGCGTCAGATCGGCAAGCACCATCTTGGCTGCCACGCGCTCGCGCTCAGATCGCGCCGCGATTCCCGCGAGCTCGTCGCCAGAGCGCGCCTCGTTGGCACGCGCCAGGACATCCTTGACGCTGCGGAAGCGGTAGCTTTTGCCGAAGAGGCTAGTCGCGAGCTTCATCAGGCGGTTTTTGCCTTGCGCATCAGCGCAGGATTTCGGCGCGCCAGAACGCCGTCAAAGTAGGCTTTCATGCGCGTCGTGATCTGCTCCTCGTCTTCTCCCGAGTCGTAGGCTGGCGAAATAAGAGGACGCGCCTGTTCGACGCGCACGAGGACGGCAGCATTGATTCTTCGCTTGCCGCTGATGACGGTCACGGAGCCGCGGCTCTTATAGAATGCGATCGCCTGCTCGAAACCCTGGCCATCGGACAGGATCTCCGCGACGCCCTTGAAGCGGTAGCCGCTTCTCCCGAACACATTCACCACGTTGATTTCAATCGCCGGATTGGCGCGCAGATTTGCGATCGTCGCCGGCGAGCAGATATCGGCGAAGATCAGATGATCGTCGTCGCAGACGGCAGTGGTTCCCTTCGGCGAGAAATTGGGCGTGCCGTCGGGGCAAGCGGTGGCCACAAAACCCAGGCGCTGCTCCTCGATAACTTGTTTCATTGCTTCGGTGAGAATGCCCATAGGGGAAACCGTGCGACGTCTTTGTTGAGTGGCGGCTAGAAATGAAAGACTCGGCACGAGGTGATTAGTCCGCGCGTCCAGTCGATAAGTTCGAGCACGTAGGCAGGACTTGCGCCGTCCACGTTGGAATGACGGCGGTACTCGACCGCGGCGCGATCGCCCTCTTCGGTCGAGGTCAGGATTTCGAAGTGGAGCTGCTTGTAACGCGCGAGGCCACGCGCGGCATAATCGCGGATCTCATCGCGGCCGTGGAGCACGGTGCGCCCGAGCTCGGGCCATACGCGCGCGATCAGCGAGCTCTGGTGTGTCCCGGTCTGCGAGTACATCGCAGCGACGCGATCCGGATCGCGGCTCTCCCAGGTGGTCTTCCAGTTGTCGACGCGAGCGCTGATTCGGGCCATGAGAGGAGCGTAGCGTTAACGGCCATCGTGAGAAAATGGGGCGCTAAGCGGAGGGAGTACCACATGTTCGAGGCTCGGTTTGCTGTCATCCTGAGCGCGGCGAGTGTGCGAACGGCGTCGAAGAATCCCGGCTCTCTTTTAGCAGCACGCCGAGCCGTGAATGCGTGTTCATCACCGCGGTCGCCGGGATTCTTCGACGCCGTTCGCACACTCAGTCCGCTCAGGCAGCAAGGCATGAGATGACAAATGGTTGATGCGTCCGAAATGTGCCGAGGGCCAAAGCGGTATCTGCATCCGCTGCGCGCGCCCTCACGGCCGCGGGCGAGGCTGCTTCATAGAGCAACGCTGCGTTACCGTATTGGCGCAATCGGCAGGATGAGCCGCGAGGCGTAGCCGCGCTCGTGCAGCACGGTCTGCATCGCGGGGCGCATCTCCTGGTCGATATAGAGCGGATGCCCCGTGTTCGGATTCCGATCGAAGCGCGGAAAATTCGAGGAGCTGACCTCGAGCCGGATTCGATGGCCCTTCCTGAATACGTTGGCCGTTGACCACATGTCGATATTGAATTTCGCGGGCGCGCCCGGCTTCAGCATCTTCTCTTCGCTTTGCGATTCGCGATAGCGCGCGCGAAGAATTCCGTCAGTTAAGTTGAGCGCGGTGCCGCACGGCGATACATCGACCAGCTTGGCGGTGAAATCGGTATCGGACGCTGACGACGAGGCGAACAGATCGAGCCGCACCGGCCCAATGACTTCGACATCCTCGGCGAGCGGCTCGGTCGAGTAGATCAGAACGTCGGCGCGATTCTCGACGCTCCGCTGATCCCACGCGCCGCCCTGCAGCGCGCCGGGATAGCAGCATAGGCCGCCGCCCACGGTCGGCACGGGATCGGTAGGATTATAGAGGTAGTGATCCGCGGGTTCGCCGCCCGGCGATTCTGCTGAAAGCGCGCCGTCGCCCGAGGCTGAATTGGCGCGGCCGCGGCTATGCAGGTAATACGAGCGGAACTCGGCGCCCACGGGCGGCCAATCCTTCTCCTCGCGCCATTCGTTGACACCCATGACGAAGAGCTTAACCGGCGCACCCTCGGCCGCGCTCTTGCCCTTCAGCCACTTGTCAAAGAAGCCGAGCTGCGTACCATCGACATCGATTGAGACCGGTCCCGAACGAAGCCCGAAATCGACCGCGCCGACGAGGTTCTGAAACGGCACGGCATGACTCCACGGCCCGACCATCAGGCGCTGCCCGCTTCGTGCCGCATCGGTCGAGCCATGCGCGCGCATGCCGGTGAAGTTGCGGAGCGTGCCGCCCTGGAAGATGTCGTACCATCCGCCGATATTGAGCGCCGGCACCTTTATCTTGTTATGGCGCTCCTCGATCGAGAGCGCGCGCCAGTAGTCGTCGAACGACGGATGCTTCAGCCAGTCGAAGAAGTAGGGCGCGCCGGTCTGGAACATCGGAAAGTCAGCCAGCGGCAGATGATCCATCCACTTGCGCATCCGATCGATCGAACCGACTACCGTGCCGAGTTCGCGCGCGATCGCGTCGTCGCCACCGCGCTCGCGCATCAGGCGCGCAGGCGCGAGGGCTGCCATCGTCCAGCTCACGTTGAAGAAGAGCGAGAACGCGCCGCTCTGGTAAGTCCATCCGTCGTGGTAGTCACTCGCGGTGATCGACGGGACCATCGCCTTCAGGTTCGGCGGCGCCTGGGTCGCCGCCAGCCACTGCGTTGCCCCCATGTATGACGCGCCGTAGGTGCCGACGCTGCCGTTCGCCCACGGCTGGCGCGCGGCCCACTCGATCGTGTCGTAGCCATCAGCGGCCTCGACGGTGAAGCAGTTCCACACTCCGTCAGAGGCAAAGCGTCCGCGGCAATCCTGGATGAGGACGTTGTAGCCGGCCTCGGCGGCGCGCGTCGCGTCGAGCGTCATCGCGAACACCATCGGCATCGCCTTGTTGTAGGGCGTGCGATTCAGCAGCACCGGTAACTTTTCATTGCTGTCGGGACGGAAGAGGTCGGCGCGCAGGACGCATCCATCGCGCATCGGAACGGCGATATTTCTTTCGACGACAATTCGCGCCATCGCACATGCTCCTTGCTCGGGCGGCCGAGGCTCAGCATCGGCTTGTAACCTGCCGCTCGCGGTCGCATCAAGCGCGGCGAGCGAAGTCACACTCGCGAAAGCGCGCGCAGTGGGCTGAAAGAAGCTTCAGGACAAATCGATGATCTGACCGGGTTGCGGTCCGGGAACCAATCCATCAAGGTCTGCGTCTTTGCCGCCTTCGCGGATCCGTTTCTCGCGTTCCGCGGCGCGCTCGGCGCGACGCTGCTCTTTCTGCTGCTGTTTTTCTTTGCGAGCACGTTCCCGCTGGCGTTTATCCATGCGTTTTACCTCGCTTGTGAACGAGGACGGCGGCGCAATCCTACCGTCATGATTGGTCGGGCGCTCCGCCTAGCGAAGCGCCGGACCGGATTATCAGCGCAACTTACTGTCGCGCATCGACCTGCTGCCTACCAACGATTGCGGCCGCGGCTTGCTCCGCCACCACTGTTTCGATCGCGGTTGCCGCCGCCGAAGCTCGATTCGCGCGGTTTCGCTTCATTCACCTTGATGTTCCGGCCCTTGAGTTCGGAGTCGTTGAACTGCCGGATCGCGTTATTAGCCTCATCGGCCGTTGTCATCTCGACGAAGCCGAAACCTTTCGACTGTCCGGAGAATTTGTCCGTGATTACGACTGCACTCTGCACCTGACCAACTTGCGAGAAGAGCTCGTGGAGGTCGTCATTGGAGACCGTGTAGGCCAGATTGCCTACGTACAATTTGCTGGGCATTTTTGCCCTCCGAAAGTTTATGCCGGGTGGCTCCGACCAAAGAACCCGGGCTCATTCCCGGGTAGAAGTGAAAGGAACGTCCGAACGTAAGATACTTAATGTTACACCTTCGGGGAACTTATGATAGCCCCCCGGGCTCGAATAAATCCGGCAGATGTTCGCGCTTTGAGGCGGGAAACGGGCGCCTCATGTACTTTCCAAGCTGGGGAGAATACTATTGTTGTGTTGCTCGCCGTCGGATGCAGTCCAACCCAGACCACCACAAGTTGCCTGCCGGGACAATCCGAACCGCCTGACGCAGCTCGGAGGTCCCGTGCCAAAAATATATGTCGGTAATCTCGCCAGTTCGGTCACCAGTGGTGACCTAATGACGCACTTTGAGCGTGCCGGCGGGGTCGTTGGTGCGCTCGCGGTTACCGATCGTTTATCCGGACGATGCCGCGGTTTCGGCTTCGTCGAGATGGCTGAGGCGTCGGACGTAGCCGTCGCCTTCAGCTTGTTGAACGGCAGTTTACTCAATGGACGGTTGATTAAAATCGAACCCGATCCATCACAGCGCAACGGCAAGTCCACAAAAAAGATCGCGCGATCCTAGAGTTCGCCGGTCTGCGGAAGCTGTAACGGGGTAAGGCTCGGAACAGGGTCGCCCTCATCCCAAATTGTCACCAGAGACTCGCTGCTTCAGGGGCGGCGGGATCAGCGCTCGTCAGTTGGTATAGCGCGTGAGGCATCTGGTATTGCGCACGGCCAACTGCCGCCTGTGATAGGATGCGGCGGTTTGAAGATGAAACCTCCGCGCATCTCATTGTGCCTCGCCGCGATGCTCGCTATCGCGACGTCGTCGGCATTCGCCGCGGCAACCGGCAAGCTCAAGCTCGACGTGATGGGCGATCAGGGCGCGGGCGCAAAGAATCCCGCGCAGATTATCGCCGCCGGCAAGCAGGTCGGCGAGGTGATGCCCGGGGCGACAGTCGATCTGCCGCCCGGTGAATACACCGTCGTGCTGCCGATAATCGGCGGTCATATCACCAGGACGGGAGTCGCGATCGAAGCCGGCCGCACGCATACGCTTCTCATCACTGACGTCGCCGTGCTGCAGGTGAGCGCCAAGGATCGCAACGGTCATGACCCGGGCTTCGGCGTGACCGTCACCGACACGAATCCACCTAACGGCAAGCTCGCGAGCTTCGTCACCGGCGATAAGATGCTGTTCGCGCCGGCGCAAGTTGATGTCAAAGTTGACGCGCCGCCGCAGGGCTACGACTGGCATGCGATCACGCTCCAGCCGGGTCATCGCGCGCTGCTCACGCTGGACGAGGTGGTGCCTGCGCAGCTAGACGTTCAAACCGTGCTGCAGAGGATTCCTTTTAACGACAAGACTCGCGTGGTGGTCCTGCACGCGGGCACGCAGAAGCAGGTTGCGTCGAGCGATCCTGGCGATGTGCATCGCTTCAAACTTGACCCCGGCGACTACGACGTTTATGTGGAAAACCGGTCGGGCAAGGGCAAACCGTACGCGACCGTGGATGGAGTTCATCTCGATTCGGGCGCCAAGGTGGAACGGACGGTCCCACTCGACTAGAGAGAGGTAAAACGATGGCATCGGAGAGGAAGCGCGAGATCAAACGCCGGCGCAAGCGCCGCGAGAAACGAATCAAGGCCCGTATCCGCGAGGCGCGGAAAACAAAACGTAAACGCGCCTGAGCAAAATCCGCGCGGCCGCGCGCGGAGCCAGCGGATTTCGGGTTCACGGAGGTAAACGATGAGCTACGAGACGATTCTTTATGAGGTCGCCGACGAGATCGCGACCATCACGCTCAATCGCCCCGCTAAGATGAATGCGTACACCTCGACGATGGGCGCCGAGATCTACGACTCGGTTGCGCGCGCCAACGCGGATGACGACGTGCGCGTGATCGTGATCACAGGCGCGGGCGAGCGCGCGTTCTGCGCCGGCGCCGATATGTCGATGTTCAACGACAATATCAAGGCGCGCGAGGCGCATCGCGAGGAGCCGGGCCGGCGCGAGGTCGGCGGCTCGCTGCCGTTTATGATGCGGAATCTCACGAAGCCAACGATCGCAGCGATCAACGGCTATGCGCTCGGCGTGGGCTGCACGATCCCGCTGCTGTTCGACGTGCGGATCGCGTCGGACAATGCCAAGATGGGCGTGATTTTCCCGCGCGTCGGCCTGATGAGCGAGCTTGGGTCGAGTTACCTGCTGCCGCGAATGATCGGCTTTGCAAAAACCGCGGAGATGATGCTGACCGGAAGGCAATACACAGCAGCCGAATGCCTGCAGATGGGCCTCGTCAGCCAGGTGGTGCCGTTCGCCGAGCTGAAGGCGAAGACGCGGGAGCTCGCGGCGGACATGCTGCAATGCTCGCCGTTCTCGCTGATGATGACGCGGCGGGCGCTGTACCAGGGCCTCGACGGCACGCTCGAGACAGCGATGCAATTCGAGACGTTCGCGCTTGAGAAGTGCTACACGAGCCCGGAGCATAAGGAATATGTGACGGCATTTCTGGAGAAGCGGAAGCCGGATTTTCGCAAGCTCAAGAAATAGCGACTTCCATCTTGACCGGCTCTTGGCGCGGCTATATTTTCGGCAATAGATTACTTAATTGGTCGACTTTATCACGTAATGATTCCGGTGTTGCCGCGCTATTAGGCGTGCGGCGGCGTCGAGACTTTGTAGACCAAATCCAGAGAGGCAGGGTTAAAGAGCAATGGCACTTCATATCGGCAGCGTCGCCCCCGATTTCACCCAGGAGTCGACCGAGGGCACGATCAACTTCCATCAGTGGATGGGCGACAAGTGGGCCGTCCTCTTCTCGCACCCCAAGGACTTCACGCCCGTGTGCACGACCGAGCTCGGCATGGTGGCGCGCCTCAAGCCCGAGTTCGAACAGCGCGGCATCAAGACGATTGCCGTGAGCGTCGACGACGTCGCGTCGCACAAGAAGTGGATCGGCGACATCGAGCAGACGCAGAACGTCAAGATGAACTTCCCGATCCTCGGCGACGCCGACAAGAAGGTGTCGAAGCTCTATGACATGATTCATCCCGAGTGGAACGACACGCTCACCGTGCGCTCCGTCTTCGTGATCGACGGCAACAAGAAGATCCGGTTGATGATCACGTATCCCGCGAGCACCGGGCGCAACTTCCAGGAGATCCTGCGCGCGATCGATTCGCTCCAGCTCACCGACAACTACCAGGTGGCGACGCCAGCCGACTGGAAGAAGGGCGACGATTGCATCATCGTGCCGTCGCTTCAGGATCCGAAGGTGCTCAAGGAGAAGTTCCCAAGGGGCTACAAGGAACTGCGCCCGTACCTCAGGATGACGCCGTATCCCGGCAAGTAAGTCTCAGGAGCGAATCGAAATGAAACCGGGCGGGCTTCATCAGCTCGGCCGGTTTTCTTTTTCGACTTGATGTCGCGCGCTCTACTGAATCAGCAGTTCCGCGATCTGCACGCCGTTTAGCGCCGCGCCTTTGCGCAGCTGATCGCCGACGACCCAGAAATTTATCGCGTTGGGGCAGCTGATGTCGTCGCGAACGCGCCCGACGTAGCAGTCATCCTGGCCCTCGACGAGTATCGGCATCGGATAACGGTTCTGCGCGGGATCGTCGAACAACTTGAGCCCCGCGAAATGGCTGAACGCCTCGCGCGCGCCGGCTGCCCCGACGTGGCGCTCGGTCTCGGCATTGACTGAGATCGAATGAGCAGTGAAAACCGGGACCCGCACCGTCGTAGGCGAGACCGCGAGGTTGGGCAGGTCGAGAATCTTCCGCACCTCGTTGACCAGCTTCATCTCCTCGCCCGTGTAGCCGCCCTCGCCGAACTTGTCGATGTGCGGGATGACGTTGAAGGCGATCTGATGCTGAAAGAATTTCACCACCGGCTTCTCGCCGTGCGCCCACGCCATCGTCTGCTCGCGCAACTCCGCGACGCCATTGACGCCCGCGCCTGACACGGCCTGGAAGCTGGTCGCGATCACGCGCCGCAGTCCGCCTGCCTCCTGCAACGGCTTAAGCGGCATCACGGTTACGATCGTCGTGCAGTTGGGGCACGCGACGATACCCTTGTGACGCTTCGCCAGCGCGCCGTTGATCTCGGGCACGACGAGCGGCACTTCGGGGTCCATCCGAAAGGCGCTCGACTTGTCGATCACGATCGCGCCGGTCGCGACCGCAAGCGGTGCGAACTCGCGCGATTGCGGACCACCCGCGGAGAAGAACGCAATGTCAATTCCCTTGAAGCTGTCGCGCCTGACCTCCTTGACCGGAATCGACTCGCCCTTGAAGGTGACGGTCTTGCCGACCGACCGCGCCGAGGCGAGCGCGGTGAGTTCCCGGACGGGGAAGTTGCGTTGCTCCAGGATCTTGAGCGTGGTCTGACCGACCGCGCCGGTCGCGCCGACTACCGCGATTCTCTGTGGCGAAGGCATGCCGCGATTGTAAGCCGAGAAGCGTCGCGAGTGAACCGCTCAGACGCGATGTAGCAACCAGTCTGCCGTCAGTTCGAACACTTCGTCGGCGGCTTCGGCAAGGCGATGGCCCGCGCCGGGAATGATTTTGAGCGTCTTGGGCTCGAGCGCGCGCTCGAAAATTGCCTCAGAGCTCTGGTGCGGCAAAATGGTGTCGGCGTTGCCGTGAATGAGCAGTAGCGGTCGTGGTGAAACTTCGTTGACGACGTGTGCGCCGGCGAGCTGGCTTGATAGCGCGACCACCGCCGTCACCGCGGCACTGATTGTCGCGGCGTTGATCGCGACTGCGCCACCGAATGAATGGCCTATCGTAGCGATTCGCTGATGACCAAGCCGCGCGAGCACCGAGATCCCCGCCATCGTATCGAGCAGGCATTCGTCGAATTCGTTGGGCGCGCGATAGTTGAGGCGCGCGATCGACACGCCGCGCTGCGGCAACTCGGAGCCAAGTCGTGGATAAAGGAACGCGGGTCCGTCTAGTCCGCCGAGCGCGCCGCTGATGCATATCGCCGCGCGCTGTGCCTCGGCGCCCGCATGCAAGAGCATCGGGATATCGCCGCGCGTGGTACGAATCACGAGTTGGCGCGCGCCGGCTATCTCGTAGCCGTTATCGACCCCCATGATGCGCAGGTCGATTCCTTCACTCATGTGACTTTGCGCGAATCGCGTTCAGTGACGCAGCGCTTGGTCAAGCACAGTTTCCGCCGCACCGAGCATCTGCATCGCATAGCGGACGAGCGCCGTCAGGCGCTCGACCCTGCTTAGCAGCTCGGGCTGCTCCTCACGCGGCGCATCCGCAAGCATCTGGGCGGCAGCCGCGAGGTTATCACGAAGAACCTGAAGAGCGCACTCAAGGCTCTCGCGTTCCGGCGCTCGGGCTCGGCGGCGTGCCTGCTGAATCTCGGCAAATGAAATTATCTCGGCCATCGGGCCTTCTCGCCATCTCAGCTGATTATCACCTATTCGCGCCAGCTCGGCCAACAAGTTGTTCCTTTTCCGGATATCATCAGATGGCTATTCTGGCCGCGGCGAGAATCGAGGAGATCGATGTGCGATTACCCGGGACGGTCAGCGATTACAGATTGCCCCGCCGCCGCGCGGCTTCGATGGCGCCACGTCCTGCCCTCGATCTGGCTCGCGGCGGCACTGAGCGCACTGGTCGCGCCCGCATCGGCGGCAACCCCTGTCGCGGCGTTGCCGGCGAGCGTCGTAACGCTGGCGCCGGGGCTGCATCGTCTCGGCACGGCCCGTCACACCGTCTTCGGCCTTCATGTTTTTGATGCGACGCTGTGGGTCGCCGGTGAGCAATGGTCGCCGACCGAGGCGCATGCTCTCGACGTTGAAGCGTCGCGCAACATTCCGCCGTCGCGGCTGGTTAACGGCGTGATTGACGAGATGCGCGATATTCGGGCGGCCGATGAAGGGCAACGATCAACCTGGAAGCAGAGCCTTAATCGTATCGTGCCAACTCTCTCGCGCGGCGATCAGCTGGTGATCCTCTGCCTGCCGAACCGGCAGACAGTGATCTTCCACAACGGCGCCAAGACCGGCAGCGTCGACGATCCGAACTTTGGTTCGGCGTTGTTCCGCGTCTGGCTCGATCCGATGGCCTCGCGGCAGGATATCCGGGGCGCGTTGCTTCAGAGGTGATTCGTAAAGGGTCTCCCCGTCCAATCAACGTTGCCACAGAATTTGCGGCGCCTCCAGCGGAACACTGGCATCTGCTTTGGCAGGCACGATGCGCGGCGTGTAGTCCTCGGCGGGACGGCTCGATGGAACCTGGGCGTTGAACGCGAATCCGCCCATGATGCCAAGCAGCGCTTCACCACGCGTCATGGGGTGACGAACCGGAGACTCTCCGTTCGAGGCTTCCGCATAGAGTTCGACCTCGACTGCGTCAGCCCGAAGCTCGCCGAGGTACACCTGCACACGAAAGTGGTGGAAGTCGCCGTTGGTCTCGATTTGAAGCGGGCCAAAGTTGACCCGGCTCCAATTCCGCGCGACGTCATTGCGCCATCGCTCGATTTCACGGGCCAGCGCGCCATGCGCCGCTTCGCGCTGGCGATACGCGTTAGCCGCGGGGAGGTAGTAGTTCTCGGTGTATTCGCGCACGGTGCGGTTGGCGGAGAACTGCGGCGTGAGGCGCGCCATACTTTCGCGCATCATCGCGATCCACTCTCGCGCCATGCCGTTGCTATCGCGCCGATAGAATTTTGGAATGACTTCTTCTTCCAATACGCGGTATAGCTGCTCCGCTTCGAGCGTATCCCAGTGCGGATCGCTGTCGTGCTCTTTGCCGTCGCCAATCGCCCATCCAACCTCGGGTGCATAAGCCTCCGCCCACCATCCATCGAGCACCGAAAGGTTTAAACCGCCATTAACCAGAATTTTCATTCCGCTGGTGCCGCTGGCTTCCCAGGGCCTGCGCGGCGTGTTGATCCATAGGTCAACGCCACCGACGATTCGTTCGGCGAGCAGCATGTCGTAGTCGACGAGGAACACCGCGTGCCGCCGAATCTCCGGCCGCCGAATGAACTGAATCCATTCGTGAATCATGTCCTTGCCGGCCTGATCCGCGGGATGGGCCTTGCCTGCAATCACGAGCTGCACCGGATGCCGGATGTCCTTCAGCATCCGCGCAAGGCGCTCAGGATCGTGGAGCAGCAGGTTGGGCCGTTTGTAGGTTGCGAATCGACGCGCGAATCCTATCGTCAACGCATTCTGATCGAAGAGCGCGGTCGCGTCCTGAATCAGTTCCCTGGACTCGCCGTACGACGCCATCTGCCGCTGGCTCCTGATGCGCACGAAACGCACCAGCTCATGGCAGTTCTGGCTGCGGAGCTGCCAAATAGCCTCGTCGCTGAGCGCGCGGATTTTGTCGCCGATGCCCTCGGTAGTGTCCATCCAGCGTTCCTCGCCGCAGGCGCGCGACCATAGATGATCGGCTGACTCCGAATCCCAGCTGGCCGTATGCACTCCGTTGGTGACGCTGCCAACCGGCACCTGCGCGACGGGCCATCGAGGAAAGAGAGACTGGAAAATCGCGCGACTGACGGCGCCGTGAAGTTTGCTTACGCCATTGATTGCGCCCGCGCCGCGGATCGCGAGATACGCCATGTTGAATGGCTCAGCATCGTCGTCTGGATCGCATCGGCCCAAGGCCATCAAATCACTGAAGCTGATGCCCAATCTGTCGCTCGCATACCAACTCAGGTAGAGGCGCATGAGATCGGGAGAGAACCGATCGAAGCCCGCCTCGACGGGAGTGTGAGTCGTAAAGATGTTTCCGGGTCTGGTGGCTGTGAGCGCTACCTCGAAAGGTTGATCGTCGTCCTTCATGAACGACAGTGCTCGCTCAAGGACCGCGAAGCCCGCGTGGCCTTCGTTCAGATGACAGACCTCGGGCTGATAACCGAGCAGCCTGAGGAGCCGCCATCCGCCAATCCCAAGCACCAGCTCCTGCTGAAGGCGCAACTCGGGACCGCCGCCGTAGAGCTCGCTCGTGATGCCGCGATGCATCGGCATGTTGCTCGGGTCATTCGAATCGAGCAGGTAAAGGCGAAGCCGTCCGACGCGCGCCTCCCAGACTCGCAAATGGATTTCGTAATCGGGAAACTTCAGCTCCACGCGCAGCAGCTCGCCGTCAGCGTCGCGCACAGGAGTGATCGGCAGCCAGGTGGGAGGATTGTAAGGAAAGAGATCGCGCTGATAGCCGTTCTGATCGATCGCCTGCCGGAAGTAGCCCTGCTGATACAGCAATCCAACCCCTACAATTGGAACGCCGAGGTCGCTGCCTGCCTTTAGTTGATCGCCGGCAACGTTGCCGAGACCGCCGGAATAGATCGGCAGCGCCTCGCTCAAGCCGAACTCCATGCTGAAGTAGGCGACCTGCTTCAGGCTCGAGCTGGCATAGTTTTTCTGAAACCAGCCCGGCGATTGCGCGGCGTTGCGCCGCTCGATCACCAGTTTCTCGACCCAGTCGCGAAGCGACTGATCTGCGTTCATGGTTTCAAGCTGTTTGTCGCCCGCTAGCTGCAGCATCAGCCACGGATTGCGGGTCAACATCCAAACTTCGGTATCGATCTGCCGCCAGATGTTGTCGCTATGGCGACTCCAGGCGACACCCAAATCGAGTGCCAGCTCGCGCAACAGATTGACCAGCGGTTCAGATTTAATCGAACGATCCTGTTCGGACATTTATCTTCTCCGAAATCGCTTCTTGCGAGTGGAATACTAACGCCGCAATGCAAACGGAGCACGAAAGCTCGAATGCATCCGCTATCGCGAATTTGATTCTTCAACATTCGATGGTTCTTTACGCAACCAGAACGACGCTGCCGATTGTAGAACGATTACATCACAGAAATGTTAAGCGAAGTTAGCGACAACCGTGTTGGGACATTCTCTCTGCGTACCTGTAAAACTACGCAATCGAAATCATCTCCGTCTGCAAAGTTAAGAACGTCACCAAATGATGGGTGATGCTTGACGCCTTGGAAACCACGTGACTGATCGTGTACTTGATCGTGTCGCATGGTGTACGCGCGATGATTCCGGGGCTCACCTTCGCTTTAGTTGCAATTTTGATCGGCCCGATCTTCATCAGACCGATCGAGCGAAACATCGAACTGTTTTTTCTGTCGCTCGGTGCCTTGACAACCTTGCTCACCGGCCAATTCGGATGGCCGATGTTACGAGCTGCAGCTACCGAACCGCTCGCGCTAACAGCCGCGGTACTGCTTTTCGGAGTGGTGGGCAAGCTCGCCCGACCATTCTTCGACGATACGGTCCAGGCCATGAACTCGGCCCTACCGGCGCGACTCCTCTACTTGATCCTGATAGCTGCTTTCGGCCTCCTGTCCACGGTAATCACGGCAGTAGTTGCCGCGCTGCTGGTAGTTGAAGCGATGATCATGTTGAGGGTTGATCGCGAAAGCGAAGTTGCGGTGGTGGTGCTGTCTTGTTTCGCGATCGGCCTCGGCTCCGGATTGACTCCGACCGGTGGGCCACTGGCCGCGATCGCGATATCTGCCATCGGGGCCGACTTCTTTTACCTGGTGCGTTTGCTTTGGCCCTTCGTGCTGAGCGGGATTCTGATTGTGAGCATTCTCGGCATGTTCGTAACGCCGGTTTCCGCCAAGTCAATGCATATCCCTCGAACTGAAGAGCAATGGAGTGACATAGTTCTGCGATCAGTACGCCTATACATCTTCGTCGCGGGTCTGGTAGGGATTTCCTGGGGTTTGCGGCCGCTGGTGATCGCATATGTCGATCGCGCACCTCAAGCCTTGCTCTTCTGGCTGAATTCCATCTCCGCGGTCGTTGACAACTCGGCCTTGACTGCTGCGGAGATGAGCCCGGCGCTCGGTCTTGCTCAACAGCGAGCCGCCTTGATGGGACTACTGATAAGCGGCGGGATGCTGATTCCCGGAAACATTCCAAATATCGTCGCCGCAAATCGCCTCGCGATCAGCAGTCGAGAGTGGGCGAGAGTAGGCTTGGTGACGGGTCTGCCGCTCATGGTCTTGTGTTTTGCTGTTTTGTGTTTCGTGACATGAGGGGATGCCGATTCTGAACTCAACTCAAATGCTCTAAGAGGAGCGTAGAGGTTCGGTCACTTCCTTCGAAAATAGTCATGGCAATCTTGTCAGGCGATTGTGCCAACCCGCCTTTATGTCTGCTTGAGATTGCGGCGCCTCAGCGCATGTTTTCTCACCTTTTGTCCGGCCGCAATGCTAAATGAAGTAAGAAGGTTTTCACCTTGAAATCCTTGGCTCCACAGCCGCCCTTAAAGTCAGCATTTAAAAATTGAATCTTTCTGGCACCAAGCGTGCTTTGTCTTTGCTCACGCCGCCTGGGTCACGGAGAGCTTAGTTGGCGGCAGGAAGGCACGCTGAAATGCAGGACATACTCGCCTTGATTGCGACCGTCGGATTCTTCCTGGTCGCGATCGCTTACGTCCAGGGATGCAAGCGACTATGAGCGTCGAATCCTTGCTCGGTTGATCGGCACCGTCGCTCTGACGGTGTACCTCGTAGAGCTGATGCTGCGGCCAGAGAAGATGTAAGTCCTACGACTATGGATTCAAACGCGATTATCCAGATCGGTCTGTTTTCTTTCATTATCATCGTTACCAGCGTTCCACCTGGGCTGTACATGGCAAAGGTGTTTGCGCGAGAGCACACCTTCAAGGATGGGGTATTTGCCCCGGCCGAGCGATTGATTTGTCGGAGTTGTCGAATCCATCCCACGGCGGAACAAACATCGGTAGGTTATGCAGGTCTCGAATCGTATGGCGATCCGCTGAAATCGCCTGGGTCATTTCGAATCTCCTCGAGAACGCCATCCGCTACACATCCGACGGCGGCTCAGTTGAGGTTCCACCGATTTCGTCGGCGCTAACGTGCTGTTATCTATCTTGGATACCGCTCCGAGCATTCCGCGCGACCTCATTGAGGCTGTCTTTGAGCGCGACAATGGTTGTTTGCCCGGCGGACTCGGGAATACTTCAAGAGGTCTCGGCCTTGCTATCGTCAACGAGATCATCGAAGCTCATGACGGTCGAATGATGGTCGAGAAGTTAACGGAGGGTAGCAAGCTGAGCGTGAAGCTGCCGCACTCGCGGTCAATCTAGCATGGCCCGCCTTTTAGTAGTCGACGACGAAAAGAACATCCGCGACGGACTTCAGCATCTGTTCGAAGGCCGGAA
>JASHPB010000164.1 GCA_030038355.1 Candidatus Binataceae bacterium | reverse complement strand
ACCGGTATCACCGGAAAGGTCGGGAGCACCGTCGCACATGACCTGCTCGCCGCCGGCCGGAAGGTCCGCGCCGTGGTCAGAGATGCGGCCAAGGGCAAGCCCTGGGCCGCGAAGGGCTGTCAAGTGGCGATCGCCGAGATCGGTGACGCCGCGAGCCAATGCCGTCGGCGTCGAGGCCGCGATTGCGGCGGCCCGCCCGCTCAAGATTGTATACCTGTCGACGGTCGGCGCGCAGCAGACTGAGCAGTCTGCCCGATAACGCGAGACTTACGGAGGAAACGACCTGTCCGTCGCCTGATTTGACACAGGAGGTACCTCGATGTAGACGATAGCTCGAATCCGTTGCCGGAATGACAAATTAGGCTCAGATGTCACCCTCTTGCTTGAGGGCGGTGTCTGGCTGGTAGCTGCGATTTCATTCGCCGCGCGATGACAAGAGGACCTCAATTCACTCTGGTCTCCGATCAATTCGGGTTATCTTGAAAGCCAACAGGCCTTGTTTTAAGACATCGAGTAGCCGGATGAGACAACTGTTGTCAAAACTCGATGTGCGCTATGTGAGCTTGATTCTGGCGCTCGTTGTTCTTCTTGCTGGCCTCCCGTTGACCTCTGAGTTCGTGCTCGTTTCCGGACCCAGTCATCCCGAAATCACCGTCAATATTTGCCACCCGATTCAAGCGTTGGATTTGGTGCCGGTAACTTTGCTGGCTCGCCCGGCCAAGAACATACCCGATCAGGTACTTTGCGATCTCGGCTCGACGTCGGCGAGCGACGTGCCGCCTCTGACCGAGTTCTTGGCGCCACCTGATACTCCGCCGCCCAAATCAATCATCTGACCGCCGTCTCGTTCGATAACCCACTATCTTTGGACTGATTTTGCGTTGCGAAGCTACGCAAGATCGCTTTTGGCTCGCGCGGTAATACCGCAGGGTGGATATGGAACGCATCGTACGCTTAGCGCAATTAGATAAGACGGTCGCACTCCGCTTGAACCTGTCGAGCTCCCGATCCACAGCTTTGACCCGGCAGCCGGGTTTGGAAACAAACAAAAGAACCAAGGAGTATTGCGATGAAAAGAACCAAATCTATAATCCTACTAGCAACCGCTTTGTTCATGCTCTTTTGCCAATTCCGCGTCGCAAGCACCGCGATCGCAGGATCGGATGCAATCGCCACTGTTCTAGCTCAACCGCCCGCGGCCGACGTTGGAAAGAAGACACAGTGCGCCTACTGCAAAATGCACCTGACAGTGAAGGCGGATACGCCGGGCGCAAGCTACAAAGGGAAGAACTACTACTTCTGCGATGATTTCGAGCGCGACTCCTTCATCAAGGAACCCGACAAATATGTGTCGAAGATGTCAGCGGCTCATCCAGCTTCGTCGCCGATGGCTCCGATGTAGTCGCCTTGGTTCGAAGGCATTGGTCGAATGATCTTCGTTCCGTGCGGTTCAAGCGACGAGGCAGTGTAAGTCTATTCGGCAGACGTGAGGAATAAGAGAGCTAGATGTATGAGTATCCAATTCAACCCCAGATCTCTGGCGATCATCATTGCAATAACGTCGAGCCTCTTCGCGGCTGCCGGATGCCACGGGCGCTCTGACAGGGCCGCCGCTGCGAGCGTTCTAACCGACACCAAGCTGGTCGATCAGAACGGCGACACTGTTGTGCTTTCATCCCTCAGGGGCAAGCCGCTGGTGGTGGATTTCATCTATACCTCGTGTCCCGGGCCGTGCCTGAGGGAGACGGCAAAGTTTGCCAACGTCGCGCTGCGGCTGGGTAGCGATCTGGGTTCGAGGGTGACACTCGTTTCGATCAGCGTGGATCCCGAGCACGACGGCCCCAAACAGTTGCTGGATTACTCGCGTCAACAGGGGGCGGACGAGAAGGGATGGTACTTCCTGACCGGAGGTCCGGGCGACATCGATCGTGCACTGGCGGGATTCAAGCTAAGCCGGGAGGTCGAGCCCGATGGTTCGGTCGGCCACCTAGCAAGTATGATGTTGGTCGGGCCCGACGGACGGCTAGTGCGCGAATACAACGGCCAAATTGTAAAAGCCCAGGACATCGTCAACGATGTCAAGAAAACTCTAAACCACAGTTGAGAAGTGCGGGATGAGGCGAGCCATCATTTTTGGGCTTCTCGGCGGCGGCCATCTGCCAGTGGGCACATCTGTGGCCAACCTTCGACGCTTCATCCATGGAGAATGACGGTGATCGTGGTGCGATCTGCTCGCGGATCATTGCTGCTGCGCAGATCGGCCGCAGCAAGAGAATGTCGCGGCCAACGGAGACGTGCGTTTGACGCTCGATCCAAACCAGTTCATCGGGCCGGTAAAGGAGGCCTATCAGATTGCGGAGAAGAATCCTGCGTTGCTGGCGCAGCTGAACTGCTATTGCGGATGTGACAAGCAGTACGGCCACCAGAATCTGCTCGACTATTATCCAGGCGACCACGCCGCGAAGTGCAAAATCGGTATCGGGTCGGCCCAGATGGCCGAGCAATTGTCGGAGTAGGGTTCGCCTGTCGATCAGATTACCTGACGCGCTCCGCTGGCATTACGCCGGAGAAAATTGACAAAAGCAGAGATGCCAACGTGACAATTCCCGCAAGCACAGAGCGCCGTCCTCTGGGAGGACTTTTTCGGGACCGCTCGTTTCACCGCGACAGACCATGCGCTGCCCAGGACCCACTGAGTGAAATCCGAATCCACGTCCCGCAAGGGGAAAGTAAATCATGAAAACCCATCGTTACCATCGGCGGTCGATACTTCATTGGAATAGGCGGTCATTGTCTGCGCGGCGCTGCCGTTCACCTATTGGCCTTTGCGGCCTGCCTCGGAGCTATTGAGAGAATTTGGATAAGAAGCCGCCCTGAATGCGTGAGGAAGCAGATGCAGACTGAAAGTCGTCGATCGCTATTCGACCGCCGATCCGCGTTCGCTTTGTCGATCGTTGCTCCGATAATCCTGTTTGTTTCGTCGTCTAGGACTCCTATCGGAATAGCTCCAATTGACAAGGGATTTGCGTCCTGCGCGATGATCATTGAGTTTCTCGAACCGCGTGATTGGAGGTGCATGAACCACGATCGCGAGCGATGCGTGGAGTGCCTAAATGTCAGTGACCATTCTAGCGAGCTGGCCTTTCGGTGTGTCGACCAAACCACGACCGAGCTCCGTAAGGTTCCGCCCGGGGCCGAGATCTCGATTTGCCGTGGTGAGAAAGCGCCGACGCCATCCTCGCTGTGAGGGGTGCGTGCCGTCAAAACTTCACCATCTGCAGAGCACGATTGAAGCTGTCGGTAATCGACGCGTCGTTCGTGCCCCGGTCGGTTTTGGCCGGCTGATATTCGTGGCGGCTGTGGCGGTTTTTTCTAGAGCTGCGTGTGCTGCAGCCTTTACTCAAGAGCAGACAGCTCAGGGGATCTTCAACGAATACGTGAGCCCCTACTCTTTGGAACTGCTGCTTTCAGACCGTAGGAACAGCCGACTTGCCAAACTCTCGAAGGACTCAAACCGACTTCATTTGCGGCTGCGGGGTCGGCCCGATCGCCAGCCACACAGCGCCTCGACACTGAAGCCGCTGGGGGTTCAGAAATTGCCTGCTGAACGTAAAAACGGAAATTCCGGGTCAAGGGAGATACACCGGTCGTGAACTACAAAGGGTAAAGATTGTATTTTCTGCAGCACGATGTGTCGCGATAGGTTCCTGAAGGATCCCGCGAAATTTACCCAAGCACCCTTTAGAACGCAAGGAGGTCAACAGATGAAACAGCAGTGTTCGAGGCGAGAACTTTTGAAAGCGGCGACCGCACTCACAGCGGGAGCAGCGCTGTTCGTGTCCCGGCGATCGGTAGCAGATGATCCGCCGGAGACGCCGGCCCCGGGACCATTCAAACTGCCCCAATTGCCCTATGCTCAAAACTCACTGGCTCCTCACATATCTGCAGAAACACTGCACTATCATCATGATAAACATCACGCAGCGTATGTGAAGAAACTCAACGAGCTGGTGCACGGCACAAAGTATGCTGACATGTCACTGGAAGAAGTAATCAGAACCTCAGGCGAAGGGCCGCTCTTTAATAACGCCGCCCAGCACTGGAATCACAGTTTTTACTGGAAATGTATGAGTCCTCAGGGTGGCGGTGAGCCCTCCGGACCCTTAGCGGATCGCATCCGGAAACACTTCGGCGATTTTGCCACATTCAAAAAGCGATTCGCCGAAGCCGCAATGGGCCAGTTCGGTAGCGGTTGGGCGTGGCTCGTGAGGCAGCCGGACGGCTCACTTACGGTCGAAAAGACCTCCAACGCGGATCTTCCACTAGCCCGTGGCGGTCATGCGCTCCTCACTTGTGACGTCTGGGAACACGCCTATTACATCGACTACCGGAATGAGCGAGCAAAGTACGTTGACGAATTCTGGCAAGTCGTAAACTGGGAATGGGTCGCCAGCAATAATGCGTAAGCTCGAACGAAAGACCAGACCTGACGTACGTCGTGAAGGTCAACTTTGACTCATAAGCACTTCCCTACGAAGTTCGTGCACGCCTTGGCTGGCGGGGTTGAAGACTGCGGTGACGACCGCGGGCAGGCCGCGGTTGCTCTCGCGGCTGACGCTACCCGAAGTTATCCGCCATAGGAAATCATGATACGAGGGCTTCAAGGTCTCGCTGAAAAATTACGGAGAAGGGCGATGTATTGTTTTCGAAGTCACGCGTCTTGC
>JASHPB010000163.1 GCA_030038355.1 Candidatus Binataceae bacterium | reverse complement strand
CCCACTCCGACATCTCGAACATTTCCTCGCAGGTAGTCGCGCCGATGATCACCCCGCGATTCGGCAACGTGAGTCCAAACTTTAGCACCCTCTGGTTGCTCATTGCTGAATCTCCATTCGCTCCTCGCAAGCGCGCCCTCAGCGCGCCCCTCGATGCTTCGCGTGTTCCAGAGCCGCGGGATTCGCGACGCGAATCGCCGCGCCGTTGACAAAGGCGACGACCGCGTCGAGCGTATCAGTGTAGAATGCCCTCAGCGTCTCGTGTGTGACGTAGCCGAGATGCGGGCTGACGAACACGTTGTCCATCGTGCGGAATGGATGGTCGCGCGGCGGCGGCTCGATATCGAAGACATCGATCCCGGCGCCTGCGATCTTGCCTTCCTTCAACGCCGCGATCAGATCCGCTTCCACCACGATCGGCCCGCGCGAAGTGTTGATCAGATATGACTCCGGCTTCATCAGCGCGAGCTCGCGCGCCGTCACGAGCCCCCGCGTGCGATCGCTCAACACCACGTGAATCGAGAGTATGTCGCATAGTCTGAAGAGATCGTCCTTCGCGACGCGACGGGCGCCGACAGACGAGGCAGTTTCATCGGTAAGGTTCTGGCTCCACGCGATCACGTTCATCCCGAATGCCCGCGCATACGCCGCCATGCGCTTGCCGATACGTCCGAGACCGAGCAGGCCGAGCGTGCGGTCGGCGAGGATCATGCCGACCGTGCTTTGCCATCCGCCTTCACGCATGCGCCGCGCTTCCGGGCCCATGTGGCGCACCGTCGCGATCATTAGTCCCCACGTCAGTTCCGGCGTCGCATTCTGAATACCCGCAAAGATCGGATTGGCGAAATTAGAGTGCGAGACGATCACGCCGTGCTCGGTCGCCGCGGCGATGTCAAGATTTGGCAGCGCCATTCCGATAATCGTGACGAGCTTCAGGTTCGAGAGGCGCGCGAACAGGTTTCGCGGCAAGCTCATCCGCTCGCGAATCGTGCACAGCACGTCGAACGATTTAAGTTGCGCGGCGGCTTCATCTTCCGAGAGATGGCGATCGAAGACGGTGACTTCCGCCTTGCCCTTGAGTACCTGCCAGTCGGCCGATTTGAGCGCGACGCGCGCGTAGTCATCCAGCAGTGCAACTTTAATCATGGCTAGTTCAGCTTGCCGAACGCCTTGTGAATGTTGCGGACGCAGGTGGCGTAGTCCTCGTTGACCGGGTTCGGCGCGAGGACCATCACGTCGGCGCCCTGCTTGCGATATGCTTCCAAACGCTCGATACATCGCGACGCTGGACCGATCAGCCCGACCGCATCTGCCAACTCGTTCGTGATGGCTGACGCCATCGCATTCGTATCACGACGCTTGGCCGCGTCCATGATTCGCGCCGCAGGCTCAGCAAAGCCGCTGTTCGCCATGATGCGATTGTAGAACGGCAACGCGCCGTAGAACGCGAGTCCGCGCCGCGCATTTTCGTAGGCGAGGTTCAAGTCATCATTCAGGTAGACCGGCACGCCACAGGTCATAGTGAGACTGCCCGGTGCGCGTTTCTTTTCCTGCGCAACCTTGTTCGCCGCCTCGATCGATTTCCTCATCCGCTCGGGTGGGCACATGTAGAGCATCAGGCCGTCAGCCATCTCGCCGCCGAGCTTTGCCGTCTCGAGCGCGAGGGCAGCGTAGTAAATCGGAATCCGATGACTCGGCGCCGAAATCTTGCGCCCGAACATCTCGAGCTCGCCCTGAAACGCCTTTTTGATGATGTTGGTGTCGTGACGGAGGCGCTCGCGCGCGTTGCCCATCTCGATTCCACGAGCTTCGAGCGCTGGCCGATGACTTACGCCGAGACCGAGAACAAATCGTCCCTGCGCCGCATCCTGCACCATCTCGGATGCGATCGCGCATAAGGCAGGGTCGCGTAAATAAATGTTTACGATCCACGTAGCGATGTTGATCCGCTTGGTCGCGTTCGCGACGGCGAACGCGCACATCAGCGCGTCGTTCATCGCCTCGGGAATGAAGACGCCGCAGAAGCCCGCATCTTCAGTCTCGCGCGCGAGTCCGACGAACCCCGCATAGCCGCCGAGCGAGTTGTCGCCTCTGCGCGCCGTGGGCCGCGCCATGGGTGAGAGCGTTACTCCGTAGCCTTTCATAGAGGACTCCTCTTGTAGCTTCGATACAGGAGCGCGAGAGACTTAGCCGAGGCGTTGATCGAATTGCAGGATCGTTCCATCGGGATCCTCGAACAGGCAGGTCAGCACTCTGCGGCCGCTCTTCTCGCCGTACGCGATCGAGTCAGCAGCATATGGCGGCACGATTATCTTCACACCCGCGCCCTTGAGTTTCTCGACGCGCTTTTCCAAATCATCGACCCAGAACGCAAAGTGATGCAGCCCGACCTGATGCAATCGCAGCGGCTTGCCCGAGGGCTCGCGGCCCAGAGTCTGCGAGAGCACGAGGAAGCCACCATCCTTGCGCCATCGCATGTATACGGCGTGACGCGAGCCGCTGCCGACTTTCTCTTCCGTGTCGAGCATTACTTCGAGTCCGAGCAGATCGCGATAGAACGGTAGCGACTTCGCCATGTCACTGACACCAACGGCGAGGTGTGAAATTCCTTTCATGATGCACTCCTGGTGACGTCTTACCGATACGACAAAGGCCGAGAGCATCGACTCCCGGCCCTCGTCACACTTAACGCTTCTCGTTGAAGCTACGCAGCCGAGCGGATCACTTCGCCGGCCAACTCGCCGCTTTGCTTGCCGTGCTCGTATGACATCCGCCCGTTGACGATCGTGTACTCGATCCCTTCAGCGGGCATGACGAGCCGGCGGCCGCCGCCTGGCAGATCGTGTGCCATCGTGGCGCGGCGGGCAGAATTCACCGTGTGGTAGTCGAATACCGTGATATCGGCCTTCCAGCCTTTCTTCAGTTGCCCGCGCTCGCGGATGCCGAAGAACTTCGCCGGCTCCGATGTGATGCGCTTGACCGCGAACTCGAGCGTTACCGCCTCGCGTTTGCGCACCCAGTTGCCGAGCAGGTAGGTCGCGTAGCCCGCGTCGCACAGCATGTCCACGTGCGCGCCGCCATCGCTGAGCCCAATCATCGTGCGCGGATCGCTGATGAGCTGCTGGATTCCTTCCTCGTGGAACTGCTGCATGATGTACTGGATGTTGAGGTCGTCTTCGACCGCGAGATCGAGGAACGTGTCGAGGCCGTCCCTGCTGCGCATCTCGGCGACTTCCTGCACCGACTTGCCCTTGTACTGCTTGAGTGCGGGATTAGTCGCCTCGAGCACATCAACGCGATGCCAATGACCCATGAACAGGTGCGGCCGCTTCAAGCTGTCACGGAACTGCTTGCGGAACTCCGGATCGCTGTAGATCTGCTTCTGCTTCTCCGCGGGCTGGTTGAACACTCGATTCCACACTTCGTTGTCCGCGAAAGAAAATGGATTGTGCAGGTCGAGCTGAGCGGAGAATGGTTTGCAGAGCACCTGCGGGATACCGCCACGATTGATCAGCGGCTCGCATCGCTTGAGGGTTTCAAGCGCGCGCTCCGGATGCCTCGGCGTTGATGCCATAGCGAGCCAGGTCACCGGCCGTCCACTCTCCGTGAGAAGCATGTCGAGCAGCTCGTATTCGTCCTCGGCCACCGTCGCGATCTTTTTCGTGAGCGCCACTTCGATCGCGCCCTTGCCTGCGCGCTTCAGCACCTTGGCATACGCGCGGAGCTCGTCATGACTTGCGAGCCGGCAGGCGAGAGGAGAGCCGTGGAAACCGATATGCTGGCGCAGCGTGGTCGTCGAAAAGCCCATCGCGCCTGCGTCCATCGCCTCGCCAAGGAGAGCCGCGATACCTTCGGTTTCTTCTGGCGTTGCCGCCCGCTCCATCGACTCCTTGCCCATCACGTAATGACGGAACGGGGTGAGCGGAGCCAGGAATCCCAGATTGATCGCCGAGCCGCGTCTCGCAGCCGCGTCGAGGAACTCGGGGAAGGTCTCCCAATCCCACGTGATGCCCTTGCTTAGCGACGCGTAGGGAATCGCCTCAACGTTGGTGAGATCCCATGCTGCAATCTCGCGCGTTTCGGGTTTGCAGGGTGCTACGCCGACGCCGCAATTGCCCATCACGACCGAAGTGATGCCGTGCCACGAGGTGCAGCTAATCAGGGGATCCCAGCAGATCTGCGCATCGTAATGCGTGTGCGGATCGACGAACCCTGGCGAGACAATCAAATCCGACGCGTCGATCACGCGCGCCGCGCTGTCAGAGATTTTGCCGATTTCCGCGATTCGATCGCCGGCGACCGCCACGTCCGCGCGAAAGCGCCGTGCGCCGCTACCGTCGACCACCGTTCCATTCTTGAGGAGCAAATCGTAACCCATCTGAGCTACTCCTTCAGTTCAGCTCGATGCGGTAGAGCTTGGCCGCGTTATCGCAGACGATCTTCTGCGTCACTTTCTCAGGCACGCCTTCGAAGTCCTGCTTGATGACCTTGAGCGAGTTGGGCCAGGTCGAGTCGGTATGCGGAAAATCCGACGCCCACATGTAGTTGTCTTCGCCGAAGAACTTGTAGGTCATCGGCCCGATCGCGTCGTCCTGGAACGTCGCCCAGACGTTCCGCCGCACGTACTCCGACGGCCTCATCTTGAGCTGCGTGTCTTCGCGCATCGTGCCGAACTTTTCGTACATGTGATCGCTGCGATACATGAAGTGCGCGATCCATCCAGTGTCGTTCTCGGCCGAGACGATCCTGAGGCCTGGATAGCGCTCGAAGACCTTGCCAAAGATGAAGCTCGAGAGGGTGCGCTGCACCTGGTAAACGGGCTGCATGGTGCCGATCAGCATCCTGATACCGCCGGCGAGGACCTGGTTGTTGTCCTCGCGCTCGCGATTCTCTCCGCCGTTGCCCTCGCGACGGCGTCCTTTCTGATCGCGCTGCGTGATCACGTGCAGCGAAAGCGGCATCTTCATTTCCTCGGCCGCCGCCCAGAACGGATCGTAGATCTCGCTGTAGTAGGGCTTGTCCTCGGGCGGCACGCCCCAGATCATCGCGCCCTTGAGCCCGAGCTTCGCGCATCGCTGAAGCTCTTTCACCGCGAGCGGGATGTCATCGAGCGAGATGAGCGCCACAGGATGCAACCTCTTGGGATTGTAAGCACGGAACTCTCCCACCCAATCATTGTAGACGCCGAAACATGCGCGCCGGAGCTCGTCATCGTCGAGTCCGAAGAGCGGCATGCCGAGCGTGGTGTAGATCACCTCGGCCTGCACGCCGTCGATATCCTGATCCTTGATTCGCTCGGCGGGATCCCATCCGCTCGGCCGCGCGGCCTCGTAGCCTTTCTTCAGATGCTCCTTCAATTCCTCGCCGCTCTTGCCGATCCCGAAGCCGCCGGCAACGGGAAAGGGCCGCACGCCAGGAGCAATGAAGAGGTAGCCCTTGCCGCTCTCACTCTTGATCACTTTGGGCGCCCGATCGCGGAACTTGCTGCCGAGACGCGATTCCCACAGGTCCGCGGGCTCCATCATGTGGGAGTCGGCGGAGATCACGCGCATTTGCATTGGAAGTCCCTCCAAAGAATTAGTGAAGGCTGTCCCGATTGGCCAGTATTCCTAATTCGCACGTATCGCACCTCTCGACGCCAAGGGCAAGGCTGAGCCGGCGATGCTTTCGCATTTGAACTTTGGATCGATCGGCCATCTCTCGCTTGTACCCACGCGGCTCGGATTTCGTGCGCGTTCTCACTCGATCTCCTGGAACGCGGGATTATTGCGGGATAGATACTTGTTCGGTCGGAGGAAGCTCTGAATCGCCCATTGCAGTCACAGATGCCTGACCGCCCACGATTCGACAAATGAAAAGAGAGTGCATGGGTCGAGTTCGATCGAGCCGAGCACATCGCGCTAGAAGTGGCGGGAAGCATCGATATCTTTAACGTAAAGGAGGACGCGACCTGGCTCTTTTCACTTCGATCGCTAGCTACTCCTTAAGAGAGATATGAGCTGTCAATTAATTCGCGTCATCGCACAAAAAATCGATGCATGTCGGTCGTCATCTTGACCTATGCGAATGAACTCTTCATCGCCGCTATATTCTTGACGTCGCAATAAAAGTCGAAGCTCCAGTTGCCTCCCTCGCGCCCGATCCCCGAGTTGCGGCTCCCGCCGAAAGGCGCGGCTAGCTCGCGCACGAAGAAGCAATTCACCCATACCGTTCCGGCGACGACCTGCTTCGCGAGACGCATCGAGCGTTCCTCGTTCCGGCTGAAAATCACGGCCGCGAGTCCGTAGGTCGTTCCATTCGCGAGCTTGATAGCTTCATCTTCATCGCGGAAAGTCTGCCAGGTCAGGACCGGACCGAACACCTCGCGCTGCACAATTTCCTGCTCCTGCGAGACACCATCGAGAAGAGTCGGCTCGAAGTACAGTTCGCCGGCGCTGTGCCGATGGCCGCCCCAGACCGGTTTGACGCCTGATCTGAGGGCGCGCTCGACGAAACCTTGGACGCGCTTGTAGTGCTCGGGCGTAATGAGCGGGCCAACGCGTGTGTTCTTGTCGCGCGGATCGCCAACCGTGATCTGCGAGACGGCGGCGCCAAACTTCGACTGGAACTCATCTGCCACTTTGACGTCGACGAGGAGTCGCGTGCCCGCGAGGCAGACCTGGCCCGCATTGAAATACTGGCCCGCCGCGGTTTGCGCGGCCGCGTCCAGGTCCGCGTCGGCACAGATGATGAACGGCGACTTACCGCCGAGCTCGAAGCTCACCGGAGTTAGAGAACGCGCGCAGGAACCGCCGATCAGCTTTGCGGTGTCAGTCGAGCCGGTAAAGCTCAGGCGATCGATGTCCGGATGAGAGGCAAGCGCGGCGCCCGCTTCTTCGCCGATGCCCTGTACGACATTCAGCACGCCGGGAGGAACGCCGGCCTCCGCGGCAAAATCGGCCATCATCGAACAAGTGAGCGGCGCCCACTCCGGAGGTTTGACGACGGCGGTATCGCCTGCGGCGAGGCATGGGCCGACCTTCCACGTCGTCAGCATGAAGGGTCCATTCCACGGTGTGATCAGGCCCGCGACACCGGCTGGATCGAAACGAACATGGTTGACGACTTCGGGCGAGTCGATCTTCTCGTGGTTAAGCTTGAGCGCGCGATCGGCGAAGAACTGGATGTTGAGCGCCGCACGCGGGACCATCCGCGATGCGTTGCCGATTAGCAACGAACCGTTGTCTTCGGTTTCGACTGCTGCGATCTGCTTTGCTTGATCCTGAATCGTCTTGGCGAAGCGACTCAGGATCGCATGACGTCCTTCGGGACCGAGCGCGGCCCACTTGGGAAAGGCGCGGCGCGCCGCCTGAACGGCAGCGTCGATCTCGTCGGCGCCGCCCGCGCTCACATCAGCGAGGTGCTTGTTGTTGATCGGCGAACAATTCGGAAACTTGCGTTTGGATTCGACGCGCTTGCCGTCGATGAAATGATCGGTCGAGACTTCAACGCCTGCGACTTTGACTTTGCTCATGTGAGAACCTCGCGCACTTCGATCGTGATGCGAAATTACCGTGTTCCACTCTGGAAGGGCCGCAGTCACTCAAAATCTGGCGCCCCCTGCGGGATTCGAACCCACGGCCCCAGGATTAGGAATCCTGTGCTCTATCCATCTGAGCTAAGGGGGCACACTAATTAAATTGAGGTATTTTGCCCTATCTCTCTCATCAATTCAGCTTGTCATGCAATGAGTGTGACAGGTCTTGGCCAGGTTGGCGACGATTCCCGGTGTTTGCTGTGCTGCTTCTAGAGCAGCGATCGCGGCAGCTTTCGCATGGTTTCGAATATGGCTATACCTGGCCATCATCTGTTTCGAGACGTGGCCGGCTAGCGCCTGGATTGTCTCCTCGCTGACGTTGGGGCTTTCGGCCAGTCTGCGGATGAAGGTGTGGCGCAGGTCGTGCCCGCGATACGCGACCTTGGCCACGGTGACACTCGTATATTTCCATGCGCGCTTGCATGAGCCGAGCGGTTTCGTGAGGTCGGTGTCGTACAGATGGTGGTCAAGTCGGACCTCGCGCGCGGCACGCGACCGATGGCGAGGAAAAATGTAGCTCTCGGATGTCGCCCACCTCGGGGAATCGCGCAAGCCAGAAATGTCAGTACTACGCAGGCGGGTCGGGTAAGCGGGATAACTCGGCCAGTCCCGGCTTCTGTTTCGACTTGCCCACGATGAATCGACCGCAGCCATTCTCTCCATCCTTCCGGACGAGTTCAAGATTCTTATGCCGCAGCGAGCGAGCCTCACCGGCGCGTAGTCCCGCATCCATCCCGAGGATGAACGATGGCAGCAGGGCGGGCGAATCGCTCCGGCCGACAGCATCGATCTGCTTCGCCTCATCGATCTTGGATACCGCGCGCCGGATATCCTTGGGCGTCTTTAGGAACCTGATACACTCGGCGATTGGCTCCACAGGCCATGACTACTGAGGATCATACCAAGCGTCATGATTTTGTAGTTGATGGTGCGCGGGCTCTCCTGCTGCCGTTTGCGCCTGAAGCGAACTCACGCCGTCAACCGCAATGCCACAGCTGAGCCGGCATGGGAATTCCTTTTTGAGCAATTCGACTTGATGCTGATGGCGATCGAGAGTTCCGTCTGCGAGACCAACCCTACCGTCCAGCCATTTTCGCGCGGCAACCTCGAAAAGGAGCATCGGTACCAGCTTCTTGATTCCATTGATTCCACGCTCTAGATGGCGGCGCCTCGGCCTTTCCACTTCTTCGGCCACCTGGTTAGAACTAGTCCTAGCTGAGAATCTGACAACCTGCCCACCAATCTGAAATCGGACCTGATAGACGCCGCCGCTTAAAGACGCTCATCGCATTTGATCCACTTGCACTCTGAATTTGGCCTTACTCCGTTTTCGGCCCCCCTTTTTTTCCGACGATGGGCGCCTTGAGCGTCCGCGAAGTCGATCGACCAGGAACAATGCCGTCGATAGACCCTACTCATTTCCGTCCTCCCGAACGCTGTCAGCGCATCGTAAAGTTCTGAGAGTTCTCGTCGCTCCCGATTCGATCGGACAGCCAGCGGCCCTGTTCGTCTGCGAACTTTTTGGCGGCCGCGTGATCCTTGTTGGCCCGCCACCTGCCCATCCGATACACATGGGCGCACTCGACTTTACATGCCTTCTGATCGCTCCGTTGACTCATAAAAAATGCGGCAAACGGGACGCTGTTTCAGGCACGCAAGATTGAATCCGTCAGCAAGTCGAGGAAATTCCGATAAGGGTCGGGCGCTGATTCTACGGTGCCATCACGGCCCACCGTCACAAGGCGACCTCGTTGGGTGAGCGGAAGATCGCTTGCCGCTCGAAACTACCAAGTGCAGCCCGATGCCAAGCTCCTGAGCTACCGGCGCAAAGAGTCGTACGCTCTTATCTACGCGGTTCGGCAGACTGGGAAATGGAGGAAAATCGAACCTCGCATCACAACATAGGCGCATCTCAGCCTTGGCTTGATTAAATTGAAACGAAGTCGAGGTCATGTTCCCGTTGTAGGCGGCGGGCCGTTATGAGTTGCGCTTCCGAGGTGTCAATTCCGACCACGTGTGCCCCGCAACGGTCCAACCAAGGGCAATGGGGTGCTGCAACCCCAGATACGTCGCTGGAGAAGTTCATGACAGGAGGTTCTCATGCGTAGTTGGCTAGCTTACTGGCGGCCTAAAACCCAGCGAAATGAACCAATAAAGCACGCGGCGAGCAAGGTTGGGCTTCGATCGAGTCGGGCAGTTGCTGCGATGGCGGTGGCAACACCAATCCATAAATCTCTTGATTGCTCGGCGGCGTCATCAGGGTTCGCGAGCACCCCAAAAGAACGAATGTCCCCACCATCACCACGGCCAAGCCAATCATCCCGAGCGCACCATCCATCCTCGCCATGAGCAAAACTCCTGCCTAATCGACAGCGTCAAGTGCGGGAGATTCCGCAGCTCCTACCGATCGAAGCCGCGTGATCAACATCGCCATGCAGCCGATCGTGATCGCACCGCAGAGCACGACCGTGGCTCGCGGACCGATACGATGGCCAAGGTATCCGACCTCCAAGGCGCCGAGCGGGGTCATCCCAACCGCGGCCAGTTGATAGCTGCTCATCACGCGCCCACGCAAATCGTCGGACACGAATAATTGCACGAGAGTGTTGTTGCTGGCGCGAAAGTTCGTTAGCCCCGCACCGATGACGAGTTGCGCCGCGAGGGAGAGCATCATGCTGCGCGAGAGTCCAAACACGATGATTCCTATGCCGGAGATAAGAAGCCCAACTATCAGGTTATTACGCATGCCCTTGGTCGTCACACGCGACGCGAGCGTCGCTGCCCCGATCACGGAGCCGAGACCCTGGATCGCGACCAAGAAGCCGTACGAACGCGCGTCACCATGTAGCACGTTGCGGGCGAAGAGGGGCACCAGCACCAGGTACTGATAGCCGAGACCATTCGCCACCGCCGCCAGCATCATCTGATGGAAAATCGGGCGATGCTTCCAGACATAGGTCAGACCCTCGCCAAGCTGCCTGAAAAGCCGCGCACCGTTTGCCACGATGGCGCGTACGGGGATTTCCATCAGCCAGAGGCTCCAGATCACGGCGATGAAGCTGACGCCATTCAGAAAAAAGCAGGTGCCAAGCCCGAGCCAGGCAATCAGCAGGCCCGCGACTGCCGGACCAATCATGCGCGCGCCGTTGAACATCATTGAATTGAGCGCGATCGCGTTGGCCAAATCGTCGTAGCCGACCATCTCGACGACGAACGACTGCCGGCCGGGCATATCGAATGAGCTAACTGTACCGTTGAACGCGGCCAGGATTATCACGTGGATTACGCGCACCCGCCCACTCCAAGTCAGGCCGGCCAGCACAAAGGCGCTGATCATCAGAAGAGTCTGGGTAGCGATGATCATGCGGCGGCGGTCTACACGGTCTACAATCACGCCCGCCACAAGACCGACCAGCAAAATGGGCAAGAACTGCGCGAATGAAACGACGCCGAGCATCAGCGACGAGTTCGTCAGCTTGAGCACCAGCCACGATTGCGCCGCGCTCTGCATCCAGGTCCCGGCGAGCGAGGTGAGCTGGCCGCTGAAATAAAGCCGATAGTTGCGATGGCGAAAGGCGCGGAATGCAGCGAACCGCCGCTCGTCCCGTTCGCTTGGGGCGGAAGGTACCTCAGAGGAGGGATTCGCCACGAGCTCGGGTTTTCTGCCAGACGGAGACAAGACGCGATATTCCAGTTCGCAAGAGGATATCAATATCAAGCTCGCCACGTACACATTCAGAGGTGCGCCCCGGCTCGGCGCGATGCGCGCTGATGCCGAAGTGGTCGATCTGGCGCGGCCGGACCCTTCGCCGCGTCCGAATTCCCGACGACGTGCTGAAGCTGCTCGTTGGTGGTGAACCTGCCATGCAGGCGGCTCGACGCGCCCTCATTGACCCGGAACGCGGGGTTCACGCGCGGGGCTTCGGCACTAACGACCCGAATTCGAGCCTTGTGATCGCTCACCGCTGACTTCCGCGGCAGGCGCGATCTACCGCCGGCGACGTTCGTTCTTCGAAGCGGCGCGCCGTTAGCCGTTGAGGCGCCAGATCTCGATACTCAACATCGAGGCGAAGGTCGCCCAAAGCAGCATCGGCGTCACGAGCAGCGCCGCGATCCGCGAGACCTCAAAGAAAGCGGTCGTGGTTGCCAGCGCCGCAAGCCAAAGGATTCCGACCTCGATCGCTGCCGCAGCCGGAAGCCGGAGCGTGAACATCGCCATTGGCCACGCCATGCTGAGCAGCAATTCAATTGCGAAGAACACCATCGCGGGACGGCGCGCGGGCGCGTCACGAGCGACCCACACGCGCCACGCGGCCACCGCGGCGAGCATATCGAGCGTTATCCATATAGGCGCGAACATCCACGGCGGCGGCGCGAAGAGCGGCTTGGCGAGCCTCGCATACCAGGACATCAACCCGGCATTGCCGAACGACACGCTCACCAGTGCTGCCGCAATGCAGAGGACGAGCAAGCCGCCGAGCCCCAACCAATAGATCTCGGGCGTGCGCTGCGGCGCTCGTTTCGGTGCCGGGCGCTTCGATGCCAACTTCGGTTGCTGATCCATGGTGGTTAACCAGGTGCGCGCGCCTCGTCCTTGGCCGCGCTTCTAGATCAATTCTAGCGCGCCCGCGAGTTGACGCTATTGAACTCCCGTCCGCCGAGGGTATGGATCGGGCGGATGGCCGCTCGCGGATTTGCGTGGGTTTTGCCGATTTGCGCAGCGCGTAGCAGTATCGATTGCACGCGGCCAAGGAGCCGCCCGCAAGAATCGCAGGTGGGAAATGGCAGATAACAAAAGTCTCCGCACTCATAGCAGCATTGTGGTCGACGGTCCCTCGCGAGCGCCTGCCCGCGCGATGCTGAAGGCGGTGGGCTTCACCGACGAGGACTTGAGCAAGCCGCTTATCGGCGTCGCGCACACCTGGATAGAAATCATGCCCCGCACGGCTCATCTGCGGCGCTCGCCGAAAATATAAGGCCGGGATCCGCGCGGCAGGCGCGACACCGATCGAGTTCAACACGATCGCTGTATGCGACGGAATCTCGATGGGCACGTCCGGCATGCGCGCGTCGCTAATCAGCCGCGAGGTCATTGCAGATTCGATCGAGATCACCGCGCGCGGCCATCTGTTCGACGGTATGGTCGCGCTTTCAGGATGCGACAAGACGATTCCCGCAACCGTAATGGCGCTGCTCAGGCTCGACCTGCCCTCAGTCATGCTGTACGGCGGATCGATCCAGCCGGGACGCTTCGGGGATCAGGATGTAACGATCCAGGATGTATTCGAAGCCGTCGGCGCGCATTCCGCCGGCAAGATGAGCCTCGAAGACCTGAAGCGGCTCGAACAGGTCGCCTGCCCGGGAGTCGGCGCGTGCGGCGGACAGTACACGGCGAACACAATGGCCACCGCGACCGAGCTGCTCGGCATCTCACCCATCGGTGCGAACAGCATACCCGCGACCGATCCGAAGAAGGCCGAATGCGCGCGCCGCGTGGACGAACTCGCCGTCGATTTGCTGAAACGTGGCCTCAAGCCGCGCCAGATCGCCACCAAACAGTCGATCGAAAATGCGATCGCGTCGGTGGCAATGACCGGGGGCTCGACCAACGCGGTTCTCCACGTCCTCGCAATCGCGCACGAAGCCGGAATCGCGCTCGACATAAATGACTTCGATCGCATGAGTGCGCGCACTCCGCTGCTCGCCGATCTGAAACGCGGCGGCCGCTTCACCGCGGTCGACATGCACAAGGCCGGGGGCATCCCGCTCGTGGCGAAGCGCCTCAAGCAGGCCGGTCTGCTGCATAACGATGCGATGACCGTCACCGGCCGGACGATCGGCCAGGAAGCCGAGGACGCCGCCGAGACGAAGGGCCAAGATGCCGTCAGCGCACCGCTGAAAGCGACTGGCGGCCTCGTTATCCTGAAAGGCAACCTCGCGCCTGAAGGATGCGTAGTAAAAGTCGCGGGTCACGAGCGCATGGACCACCGCGGACCCGCGCCGGTTTTCAACTCTGAGGACGATGCCTTCAAGGCCGAGCGACGGATCAAGGCGGGGGATGTCGTTGTGATTCGCTATGAAGGCCCGAAAGGCGCACCCGGGATGCCCGAGATGCTTGGAGTCACTGCGGCACTGGTCGGCGAAGGGCTCGGCGAATCGGTCGCGCTTATGACCGACGGAAGATTCTCCGGCGCAACGCACGGACTGATGGCGGGCCACATCGCCCGGAGGCGGCAGTCGGCGGGCCAATCGCGGCGCTGCGTGATGGCAACATCATAAAGTTTGATGTCGCGAAGCGACGCCTCGATGTTGAGTTGAGCGATTCGGAGATCGCAAAGCGGCTGAAGGATTGGCAACCGCCGACACCGCACTATGCATCCGGCGTGATCGCCAAGTACGCGCAAGAGGTGTCGTCGTCATCGCACGGCGCAGTTACGAGCGCGGGTGGCGCAGTGACTAGCTAGAGCTAGGTCTCGCCGCAGGGGGGCGTGCGACATTTTTCAAGAGGGATCGCCGCGGCGATGGCTATAGGAGCGCTCGCGGTGATCAGCGCGTCATCATCTTTTGCGCACGCGACCGGCATGTGGTTGAGCGCCATACGATCGAAGCGCCCGCGACGGACAGCGAACAATCAAAAGCGGCCACGCCGCGATCCATGTTCATCGCATGCGGCGAGCGGGTTTAGCCCTCGGGCCAACCTTACGCTTCGATCGCCGATCAACTGAAATCAGCTTTGGGGCTCAGATATCCGCGTTTACGAATCGGTGGCCGCCGATTCACCGACATGCAAGCGGCGGCGGATGCATCTTGTGTAACCGCAAGTACCTCGCGATGCTCTTTGAGTGTACGACCTCGAGACGGCGCGTCCGATTCTCAGGCGATTTTCGCGCACGAGTTGCGGCGCGAACTCCACGGCGACACGGCGCCCGCCGCTCTGCCTGTGCGCGAGCGCGAACTCAGCGCTGACCGCATCGACGCCTACTCGCTCGAGCGTCTCGGCATCCGCCGTCTTGAGCCGACCGAGGTGACCGCCTGCTGCCAGCTCATGGGCGACGACTTCAGCGGCGGCGACGGAACGCATGGAAGTGGAGCCGAGCACGCATCGGCATTCGAAGACGGATGGCATCGCGCAGCGCTCGGTCTTCGCGAACAAGTCGGCGAGTCCGCCACCGGCCTCGGCGAGTCTCGAGCACTGAAAGATTGCCTGCAGCGGCTCTGCGCGCGATAATCGGGGCTAATTCTCGATCGATGGGCGGTTCAGCAATTCTTAGCTCCGCTGCAGCGGCGGCTCCTGCGGCTGCAGCGGCTGGTTTAGCCGTTGAATGCACCGCGCTCGGATTTCGCTATGCCGAGCGCGATGCGCTGCGCGATGTTACGTTTGTGATCGGGCGCGGCGAAATCTTCGGCTTTCTCGGGCCCAACGGCGGCGGCAAAACAACGCTTTTCAAGATTCTCTCGACGCTCGTGCCGATGCAGTCGGGCACGGCGCGCATCCTGGGGCGCGATTTGCGTGGCGACACGATCGCGGTCCGGCGCGCACTCGGCGTGGTGTTCCAGCGCCCGAGCCTCGACGCCAAGCTGACGGTCGCCGAGAATCTGCGCCACCATGGGCATCTCTACGGCATCACGGGGCGACGCCTGAAGGATCGCGCCACCGCGATGCTCAAACGGCTCGCGCTTGACGATCGCGCGGACGATCTCGTCGAAACGCTTTCCGGCGGGTTGCAGCGGCGCGTCGAGCTCGCGAAAGCGCTCCTGCACGAACCTCAACTGCTGCTGCTCGACGAACCCAGCACGGGACTCGATCCCGCTGCGCGGCGCGAGTTCTCGAACTACCTCGCGCATCTGCGCGAAAGCGAAGGCGTCACGATAGTTCTCACCACTCACTACATGGAAGAGGCTGAGCGCTGCGACCGAATCGGGATCCTGCACGAAGGCGCGTTGGCAGCGATCGATCGACCAACGACGCTCAAAGCGGAGGTCGGCGGCGACGTGGTCGCGATCCAGTGCGCGGCGCCCGAGGTGCTCGAGCGCAAAATGCAGCAGCGATTCAAAGTGAAAGGACAAATCGTCGGTGGCGTTATTCGAGTCGAGCGACCGCGCGGCCACGAGTTCGTGCGAGACGTGGTCGACGTGTTCGGCAGCGAAATCGAATCAGTTACGTTCGGCAAGCCGACGCTCGAGGATGTCTTCGTCCACCTGACCGGACATCAGTTTTTCGCCGACGCCAAAGGCGCTGCGGAGCGCGACTAACCATGGGCGAGATGATGCTGCAGGCGGGTACACTCTGGACACGCGAGATTACGCGCTTCGTCCGTCAGCGGAGCCGTCTGTTCGGCGCGCTTCTGCAACCTCTTGTGTTCTGGGCTCTCCTCGGCGCGGGGCTGAACGGATCGTTCCGGCCGAGCGGCATGCCTGCGGCGATGAGCTACGCACAATACTTTTATCCGGGCGTGATCGTGTTGGTGCTGCTCTTCACGGCAATCTTCGCGACGATCTCGACGGTTGAGGATCGCAAGCAGGGATTTCTCCAGGGCGTGCTAGTCGCGCCGATTTCGCGACCCACCGTCGTGCTGGGACAAGCGCTCGGCGGAACGACGCTCGCGCTAATCCAGGGAATCATTTTCCTGGTGCTCGCGCCACTCGCCGGTATCCATCTGAGCATCGCCGCCATTATCGCCGCGTCGTTGATGATGGTGGTGATCGCGTTCGCCCTTACCAGCATCGGACTCGTGATTGCCTGGCGTATCGAATCGACGCAGGGCTTCCACGCAATCATGAACCTTATCCTGATTCCGATCTGGCTCCTATCGGGCGCGTTCTTCCCGCTGAGTGGCGCGCCGCGATGGCTCGCCTGGACGATGCGGCTCAACCCGCTGACCTACGCGATGGCAGCCTTGAGGCGCGGCCTCTATCTCGCGGAGCCCAACGCGATCGGCTCGACAGCGCCGATCCTCAGTTCGGTCGCAATCGCGATCGCGTTCGCGCTGTTCGCTTTTCTACTTGCGACGCGGGTTGCGCGGCGCGCCTCAGCGACCTGAAATATTCACACTGGATCGAAGTACGGAGCGACGCGGCCCATGAAATGGAAGTCGCGCGCGATCTCTATCCATTTGCGATCGAGACCATGTAGCGGCTCGGGGAGGCGGTCGAGATGGAAAAACCCTGCCTCCAGTGCCTCGAGAGGATTTGGACTGAGCGCGCCGCCGACGATGCGGCAGTAAAACAGGATCGCGTACACGTGACGTGCGGGTGAACCGACCTTCAGACTGTCGATTATCGCCATCACTCGCTCCGGGCTTACGATGAGCCCGGTTTCCTCGCGCGCTTCCTTGACAACGTTCTCGGCAGGCGAAATGCCCACGTCGCAGAATCCGGTCGGATACCACCACTTGCCCGTCGGTCGCCGAATCATCAGCAGTTCGTCGCGCTCGTTGAACGCTATGATGCCGACGCCGACCGCCGCCGTCACGTAGCCGCGATAACCGGCGACGACTTCGCTCCGCCACCTGGCTCGCAGCGCCTCGGCCTCCTCCTCGCTCGCGCCGCTCACGACGGCCTGCAGGCGCGCCGCCTCATCCAGTAGCTGCTCGTAGCGCTCGGCGTCGAAGCCGTCCGGCTTGAAAGCAAGTCCGGTGCGCGCAGTCGCCGCGACTCGTTCGATGAAGCGGGCCAGTTCGTTAAGCAACTGAGGTGTAGGCATCGAGAATCTTGCGCCAGGTGCGGCTCGCCATGCGCAACTATAACATAGGCGTCGGCGCGCACATGAAACTCATCCTCAGCCGCAAGGGCTTCGACGCGAGCAACGGCGGTTGCGCGAGCCCGATTTTCGCAGACGGCGCGCTCGGGTCACTACCGATTCCCGATGCCGCCGCGCGCCTCAGCTACAACGAAATACGCGATCATCAGGGCGAGTCTATCGCGACGATGGTCGAGCAACTCACCCGCGGTCGCGTACGCGGCTGCGATCGCGCACATCTCGATCCCGACCTGCACCGCGATTCGCTCGCGCGCCTTCGTGGATGGCGGCCCATATTCGGGCAGGCGGGAGCGGCAGCAACACACCTTGCGCGGCATCAGGTCGGGGTCGGCGACCTGTTCCTCTTCTTCGGATGGTTCCGAGGCGTCGAGCGATCGGCGCGCGGATTTCGGTTCGTCGGCGGCGCGCCCGACCTGCACGTGCTGTACGGCTGGATGCAGGTAGGCCAGATCATCGAGCTGACCTCCGACAGCGCGCGCGCGATACCGTGGGCAGCGTATCATCCACATCTGTCGGACGCATCGCGCTATCGCCGCAATACGCTCTTCGTCGCGAGTTCCACGCTCGATTCGCTCGGGCTGACGCTGCCCGGCGCCGGAACGTTTTGGCATTTTCGTCCCGAGCTATGTCTGACTGCGCGAGATGCTGGCAGCGGACGCTCGCTCTGGAAGCTGCCGCCATGGTTTTATCCTGAGCGACGCCCCGCGCTTTCGCGCCACGGCGATTGTAGGCGATGGCGGAAGTGCCGTGACGTCTTGCATCTTCGGACTGTGCCGATCGGCCAGGAGTTCGTGCTCAATCTCGATTTCTATCCCGAAGCTCGCGGCTGGCTGCGCTCGATTTTCGCGGCGAACGACGCGCAGTCGCGCGAAGTTCTCAACTCGGCGTCTGGCTGGCTGATTCGGCCACCCGCGTCGGGCGGCTCAACAGGTTGCCAATCGCCGCGACCAGGAAAATCACTATCGTGATCGCCGCCAGGGTCACGGCGGTCATGATTACGGCCGCGATCAAGCCGAGAGTCACGAAGATGATGGCGTGCAGCACCATAGCGTCGCCCTTCGCCGTCGAGGATACGCGCTACTTTTTCTTCGCCGCGGTTCGATAGTCGGCAAACTTCGCGTCGCGTTCGTCGAGCGCCTTGGTCACGCTCTCGCGCATCTTCTTCATGTAATCGCGCGACGATTGTTGATGGAAGCAAAGCGCCTGGATCTCTGTGGCGGAGCGGATTGCGGCGCGCGCGCCCATCACTTCCATCGCGCGATGCACGACGCGCTTGTTCAGCGCCTGCAGGTCGCGCGGAATCTTCGCGACCCGCTCCGCGATCGCGAGCACCTCGGCCTCCAGCCGCTCCGCCGGAAACGCGCGATTGGCATAGCCGAATTCAGCCGCTTCCATCCCACTGATCGAGTCGCCGGTGAGCATCATCTCCATCGCGTGCCGCATCCCCATCAACCACGGATGGTATGCGCAGTCGGGCGTGGACATCGCACGCACTGGGGGATAGCCGATTTGCGCGTCCTCCGCGCAGTAGACCAGGTCGCACGCGGTCGCAAGCTCGCTCCCGCCGGCGAGGCAGTAGCCGTGCACCTGCGCGATTACCGGCGTCGCCATGTCCCACATCTCGAACCATCCATCGACGAGGTGACGCGGCCAGATTCCTTCACCCGGTGAAATGTGGCGCGGCAGCGGCTCTCCGGGCGCCTGCGATAGATCGTAGCCGGCACTGAAACACTTGCCGTTGCCTTTGATTATGATCGCGCCGATTGACTGATCGAGATCAGCCTTACGGAGCGCGTCGAACAACTCGCCGCGCAGCGCGTTGGAAAGGGCGTTACGTTTCTCCGGCCGGTTGAGCGCGATGCGCCTCACGCTCGGAGCGGCGTCTTCGATCACGATGAACTTGTAGTCGCTCATGGCAAAGCCTCCATGCTGCGCGCGAGCTAATGCGCCGCCGACTGGCAGACTGCCCACGCAGCATCAGCCAGAGCGGGCACGCGTTCGGTGAATCCGGCGAAGAGCGGATCGTCGGCCTGACCGCGAAGGTAGCGGGCGTAGCTACCTTCGAGAATGATCGCGAGCTTGAAAATCGCGAACGCCTGGTAGAAGGGAAAGTCGCGCAGCACGCGCCCGGTGCGCTTTTCGTAGCGTTCAATTATCTCACCGCGCGACATCCATCCCGATTCCGCCGACATGCTCGAAATGACCGTGCCTGCGGTCGCCGAGTCCCTGGGATCGCTCCAGTAACTCAGCATCCAGCCGAGATCAGCGAGTGGGTCGCCAATCGTCGACATCTCCCAGTCAAATACCGCGATCACTTCTGCGCTCGCCGGATCGAACATGACGTTGTCGAGCTTGTAATCGCCGTGCACGATCGTCGGCGCGGGCGATTGCGGGATTCGCGCGCGAAGCCATTCCTTGACCTTGTCCATCACGGGCAGCGGACGAGTCTGCGGGAGTGTGCGCTCGAGTTGATCGGTCCAGCGGCGAAGCTGGCGCTCCAGGTAACCGTCGGGGCGGCCGAAACCCTCGAGACCGACAGCGCGCCAATCGACTTCCTGCAACGCGATCAGCGTGCCGACCATACCTTCGCTGACGCGGCGGCGAATCTCGGGCGTACGCGCGAAACTGTTGCCGTCGGCGCGGACGACCTCACCCTTCATGTATGCCATCAGGTAGAACGGCGCGCCGATGTATGAAGTGTCATCGGTGCCGGCATACACGCGCGGCACGGGCACGGGAGTACCCTGCAGCGCCTTCAGGACGCGGTACTCGCGCATCACGTCGTGCGCGGTCGGCAGCAGCGGGCCGCGCGGCGGACGCCTGAGCGCCCATGAGTTGCTATCGAAGTGGACGAGGTGAACCTCGTTCGAATGGCCGAACGAGATGTTCTCGGAGCGGAGATCGCGGGTCGAGCCGAGCTTGCGCTCGTCGATGAATCGCTTGAGGCCGGCGATATCGATCCTCGCCGACGGGCCGGTTTTTTCCTGGGTATCGGTACTCATCGGGCGTACAATTCGCGAGTTTCGCGGGTGCGGTCAAGAGCGCGGCGCGCGAGGATTCGGCGCCACTCCCGAGTAATTGACGGCCCGTCACCAATCCCGCGATCATCCATCCCACGGGTGAACGGGATATCGTTTCCTGCAACGGTCAACGCTCGGGCGTATCCGACGTCCCGGCGCCGCGCAACAATGAACACTTTTCATCACCTACTTGCGAGGGGGAACGAGCGCTAATACAACCTTCTACGATGGCATCAGCAGTGGCGGCTGAGCTTAGGCCGAGCCGCGCGACGATAATCCGCCTGATGCGCCCGCATCAGTGGATCAAGAACCTGTTGGTGCTAGCGGCGCTAGTGTTCGCCAAGCGCCTATTCGTGCTTCACGACCTGTTCCTCGCGCTCACCGCTTTCGTCGCGTTCTGCGCTCTATCCAGCACTGCGTACGTGGTCAACGATATTGCCGATCGTGAGGCCGACAGGCTGAATCCCGAGAAGCGCAACCGCCCTCTTGCGCGCGGCGATATCACCGTCGAAGCTGCCGAGCGCGTGGCCGTAGCGCTGGGTGCTGTCGCGCTGGTCCTGAGCATCCTGCTCGGATGGGCCTTCATGGGAATCGCGTTGCTCTATGCGATCCTGCAGGGTGCCTACTCACTCTGGGCCAAGCGCGTGATGGTGGTGGACATAATCGCGGTTGCGATCGGCTTCGTGATGCGCGCGTTTGCGGGCGGCGTGGCGATCAAGGCCGAAGTCTCACCATGGCTCGCGTTCATCACGTTTGCGCTCGCTCTGCTGCTGGTGCTGGGCCGGCGCCGCCACGAACTGATCGCGCTCGGCGATGCCGCGACGGCGCATCGCGGCGCGCTTGAGTATTACAGCGTGCGTCTGATCGATCAGATGATCTCGATTGTCGCGGGCGCGACCCTCGTTGGCTACATGATCTACACCGCGTCGAGCGAAGTCGAGAGTAAACTCGGCACCCACCATCTGTACCTCACGGTGCCGTTCGTGGCCTTCGGGATCCTGCGCTACCTATACCTAATTGCGGAGCGCAACGAGGGTGGGGATCCGGCGCGGCTGCTGCTCGGCGACACGCCGCTGCTAGTCTCGGTCGCGCTCTGGCTGCTCGCAGATATCGCGCTGCTGTATTTCTGAAAGTCGCTGCGGGCTAGAAGCCTGGGATGATGCTCGTGGGCCCGTTCATGATCTGGAACGGATTTCGCCCGAATGGACTCTGGCCGATCGAGCCGAGTCCGCCGAGCGTGAGCTGGAACTGGAATGAAACTTCGTCGGGGTTGTAGGACTGCGTCAAGCCGGCATCGAGCGCCCAGCAGTCGCAGGGTGATTTGAGGCGGGCGCCGTACTCTGCATCGAGTAAGCGGCCCGCGGCGAAGTCATAGCTCGGCGCGAGGTAGAAGCCGAGGTAGTCGAGGACGTCGGAGTATAGGCTAACGGTTGCTAACTGGCTGCCGTTGCGCGCGGTGCTCTGGATCACAGTATCCTGCGGGCTCACATAGCTGTACGAGAGCTGCATGAAGGTTCCCTGGACGGCATTGCCCATGTACAGCTTGGACTGCTTTTGCCAGGCCGGCGGAGGTTGCAGGTTCAGAAAGAAGTTCGTGTAGGTAATTCCTGCATGGCCTCGCGGATTGTAGTCAAGCTCCGAGCCCATCGAGAGGACCGAGGTCGGATAGACAGTGAGTAAGCCCTGCAGGTCCGAGATATGCGAGGCATCGGGGGAGATGTCGTGAGACACGTCGTAGGCCTGTTGAATCGTCAGCTGTCCCAGCTCGTCGATATGGTCGCCGTCCTTGGTAATCTGGCCGGCGTTGGGCGAGAGCAGGCGCCACGGATTTTGCTGGCCGTTGAAGGCCGACACTCCAGTGGCTGAAGTTTCGCTCTGCATCGTCGTCGAATTGCCCCCGCCGTCAGGCATCTGATCGGGTGCTTCTTCATTGCTCTCAGTCTGGGGCGGATTCTTGACTCTCGCGAAGAGCCGCGTCGTGAACCCGTAGGTTATGAGGCTCCGCGACTCCATGCGGTCGTACTGATCGAACAGCGGATCATTTCCCTGGAAAATGCGCGGAACGTAGGAGTAGTTCGCGAACGGCTCGATCGTGTTCTTCAACTTCTCGATCGACGAACCATTGACGTCGAAGATCCGATCAAAGACCGACGATATCCCGGTCTGCAGATAGGGAATGGCGCTGCCCTTCCACTCGGTATGCGTTCCCGGCCCGAGCGATACGCCGTTGTTATAGACCAGGCCGTCAGTTCCGACCGGGGTGATCTTGAGCTGATTACCCGACGTTCCCCACAAATTGGTCAGAACGCCCGCAGTTCCATACGCGCTCGCATAGTCACCAAGGCGGAACGGGAAGGTGTACTGCGGATTGGCATTGAAACGCCATCCGCTGAGCCCCTCGTCGCGGTAAAAGTTGGTCGCACTCGTATCGTAATCAAGGAAGCCAAACGAGCCCAACGACTCGCGTCCACTGAGCAGCGCCTCGGGCAGACGCTGCAGCGCGAAGGTCTGCGGTTGAATCAAATCCTGGTTGTAAGTTCCCTGAATTCGCGCAAAGCCGTCCTCGAATGAATCGAGCAAACCCCAGTGCGACGAGGCGGTGCGTAGATCCGCCAGGTTGTTGCCGAAGCCATTGGACAGCGTCCAAGTGTTGACTTCGCGCAGCAAGAGCGAATCGCTCACCGTAATCGCGTCGCCGTAAAGGGTGAGATTGTCAGTCAGATGCTGCCGCATCATTGCGATCCCGTCCCAGCGGTTTACCGGAATCGTGGTATCGGCGATCTGGTTATCGACGATATCCTCCTCACGGTTCGCATTGGAGCGGATCGCCTCGTTGTAGTAGGCCGCATCGGCCCAGAAATAATCGTCGTCGCCGTTGGTCAGCCGATACTCGCCCATGCCGCCGATTCGCTGCGAGGTTTCGACGTCGAGCGCCACGGTGGCATCGGAGCTTTTGTTGATCGCCCAGTAGTAAGGTTGCAGATACTGAAATCCGCGGATGCTCGACTGACCCTCGCGGCTGGATAAGAAACCGTTCTGCCGCTGGCTGTCAGCCGGGAAGACCGCAAACGGTAATTTGGCGATCGGATGTCCGAGCACATCGAATGACGCGTTGTTCGCGCTCCCCGTGGCCCCGACAGTCAGGTCCATCTGGTCGGCCGAGATTGCCCAGTCGGGATGATCCTTATGGCATCCGCAGGTCGTGAAGAATCCCTTCGTAATCTCGTAGTTCTGATTCTCGAGCTTTTCGATCTTCTCGCCCGCCAAATGATAGGTGTTCTGTCGGGCGTAGACTTTAGCATTGTAGAGGACGAGTGCTTCGCGATTCAGATCGACAGTCGCCTCGGTCGCGAACATCTCGACCTCGGGATCGATCAAATGAACATTGCCCGTGGCGCGCGCCTGACGTTCCCGCCGATAGACATCGATCTGATCGGCTTTCAGCACGCTGCCACCTTGGGTCATGACAGCGTTGCCTTTGACGGTGAAGACGTCATGGCGGGAGTCGAAGATAGTCTCCTGCCCGGTCACGTTGATGGGCTCGCCGTGTTCCTCCTTTACCTGTGGCGGCGGTCCGGCGACTTTTTTGGTTTTGGCTCGATTTCCGGGCGTAAACTGCGCGGCGGCGAGCGCGGGCAACCACGCGAGCGTGGCTGCGAGTGTAACGATCCAGAGTGTTTTACGCGTGAGGATCAGGAAACAAGCCGCCTCTGCCCGCCCGGGCCAGAAAGTACGGATAAACGTCGCCGATAAGATACACCGAACCTGTAACAAGCGCTACGTCGTCTGGCCCAATTTCCTCTATCACGCGCGTCACCGCCTCCAGCGGTTCACGAATCACGCGGGTCGGGACGTGGCGCGCGAACTCGGGCACGAGATTCTCAGGATCAAGCGGCCTTTTCGGCTTGACCCGCGTCAGCGTCACATCGCGCACGCGAGGCGCAAGCATCGCCGCCATCCGTTGCCATTCTTTGACGGCCAGGCATCCGAACACGAGCCGTGGCTTGACTTCGGTGCCCAATTCAACCGCCAGCGTTTCGAGCAGTGCTGCGATACTCATTTCGTTGTGCGCGCAATCGAGGATTACCAGCGGCCGGCGCGAGACGATGTCGAATCGTCCCGGCCAATAGACGTCGCGGAGTCCGGTGCGGATTTGTTCCGCGTCGATGCGATAGCCCTGCGCGCGTAGCGCTTCGACCGCCGCGAGTGCTATTGCCGCATTCTCATGCTGGAAAGGTCCGGCCAGCCCAAGTTCGATATCGTTCAGCTTGAGTCCGAGGCCCTGGTAGTCAACCCGATGCGCCGGAGCCTGCGAAACGAAGCTGAAATCGCGATTGATTAGCCGTACGGCAGATCGGCGCTGCCCCGCGATCCCAAGCAGCGTCGTGCGCGCTTCTTCGTCGCGTGCCCCGATAACGACGGGCACTTCGGTCTTGATGATCCCGCCTTTTTCGGCCGCGATCTTGGGAATCGTGTAGCCGAGATATTCCATGTGGTCGAAGCCGATCGGCGTGATCACGCTCAAAATCGGCGTCACCACGTTAGTCGAATCCAGGCGCCCGCCGAGGCCAGTCTCGATCACGGCGAGATCGACCTTCTCGTCGGCGAAATAGAGAAACATCAGCGCCACGGTGAATTCGAAGAACGTGAGTGCGAGCCCGGCACGATCGTAAATGGCGCGGAGCCGCTCGATATAGTCGAGCAGGCGCGCCGGCGCGATTTCGACGCCATCGATCCGCGTGCGCTCCGACAGATTGACGAGATGCGGCTTGGTGTAGAGCGCGACGCGCAGGCCGGCGGCACGGAGCACGCTGTCGAGCATCGCAGCGACGGAGCCCTTGCCCTTGGTGCCCGCGATATGAACCGCGCGCAGCTTTCGATGCGGATTGCCGATCAGCTCGAGGGCGTGATCCATGCGCTCGAGCTTGTAGATTTCGCCACGCGCTTCGAGCGAATAGAGCCAGTCGAGGGTTTCTTGCAGGCGCTCCATGCGAAACCAAAGTGTATCGGGCAAGTGCGGTTCAAGAAAGAATCTTGCAGTGCACCCGCTCCCGGCGTTCGAGTCGGTGCGCCGGACAAAGCGGGCCGGGACGCCCGCCGCCCTACGAAAACCCTTGGAACAGCCTCTTATTGCGCTCTCACCGACAACTACGAGTAACTCATTCCGAGCTGAGTCCGCGAAGCGAGGAAGGACAATCGCATGTGGCTTCCGTTACGGATTGGAATCGCGGACGCGAGACTACTTCTGCGGTCATCAGGGCAGCGGCTTACTTGCGTGGGCGCCTGCCGTTACCAGTGCGGGCGGCGGCGCGTTTGCGCGAGAGCATCGCAAGCAAGCGCGCAAGCGTGAATCGCATCTGATGACGCGGCACGATCGCGTCGAGCATCCCATGCGCGAGCAGGAACTCGGCGCGCTGAAAGTCGTCGGGTAACTGCTGATTGGTTGTCTGCTCGATCACGCGCCGTCCGGCAAAAGCGATCAGCGCTCCCGGCTCCGCGATATTCAGGTCACCGAGCATCGCGAATGACGCCGCCACTCCTCCGGACGTCGGATCGCATAGCACTGCGATATAGGGCAGCCGCGCATCGCGAAGGCGCGCAATCGCCGCCGACACTTTAGCCATTTGCATCAGCGACAGCATGCCCTCCTGCATCCGCGCGCCCCCGGACGCGCTGAAGATCACGGTCGGCAGACGCTTGCGCGTCGCGATATCGAATAGTCGCGCAAGCTTCTCGCCGACGACGACACCCATGCTGCCGCCCATGAACTCGAAATCCATGACGGCGAGGGCAAGCGGCCGCTCCTCTATTTTCGCGAGCCCCACCACGACGGCATCGTTGCGCCCGTTCTGGGCGCGAGCCTGCGCGATTCTCAGCGGATAGGGCTTGCTATCGACGAACTCGAGCGGATCGCCCACGGCAAGATCCTCCAGCATCTCGTGCCACGAGCCGCGATCGACTGTGATCGAGAGCCGCTGGCTCACGGTGAGCCGGAAATGATAGCCGCACTTCGGACAGACGTTGAGGTTGCGCTCGACTTCCTTGCGAAACGCGATTTCGCGGCAGCCGGGACACTTCGACCAGATATCATCGCCACTGGTTTGCGGCGCGCGTTCGACCTGGCGCTCAGCCATCGCTCCGCTCCGATTGTTGCGGACCTCGATTGCGCGCGGCGCGCATCGCGGTCTTCATCGCCGCGACCAGATCGCCAACCGCGCCGGCCAGGCCCGGAGTTTTGCCATGCTTCTCGATTAGCAGAGATATCGCACTGCCGACCACGACCGCGTCGGCGAACGATGCTACCTCGCCCGCCTGCTCGGCAGTCGAGATTCCGAATCCCACGCCGAGCGGAATATCGGTGACAGAGCGCAGCGCCGCGATATGGTCGCGCAGATCGGTCGGCAAACTCGAGCGAGCGCCGGTCACGCCCGCGACCGAGACATAATAGATGAAGCCCGAGGCCGCGCGAGCGATCTTCCGTGCACGCTCGATCGGCGTAGTAGGCGCGAGCAGCAGAATCAGGTCCAGGCCGTTGGCGCGCGCCGGCTGCTTCAGCTCGTCCGCTTCCTCCGGCGGCAGATCGATCACGAGCAGAGCATCGATTCCTGCTTTCGCCGCGTCCGCCGTGAGCCGCTCGACGCCGTAGTGAAAAACTGGATTGTAGTAGCCGAACAGGACGATCGGAATCTGCGTCTCGCGCCTGAGCTCGCTCACCATCGAAAGAATCGCGGCAAGCGACGCGCCCGCGCCGAGACCGCGCGCGAGCGCGCGCTGATTCGCGGGTCCGTCGGCCATCGGATCGGAGAACGGTACGCCGAGCTCGATCAAATCGGCGCCGCGTGCTTCGAGCTCCAGCACGAGACGGCGCGTCGAATCGAGGTCCGGATCACCCGCGACAATAAACGGAATCAGCGCCGCTTCGTTGCGGGCACCAAGCTCGGCGAATTTCTGTGCGATTCGATTCGCGCTCTTCATCACGCCTTGAGCTCCACGCCAAGCGCGCTCGCAACTGACTGCATATCTTTGTCGCCGCGGCCGGACAGGTTGACGATCATTATCTGCTCTTTGCCGAGCGTCGGCGCGAGCTTGAAGGCATGCGCCAGCGCGTGCGAGCTCTCCAGCGCAGGAATGATCCCCTCAGTCTCGGAGAGCAGCTTCAGCGCGTCGAGAGCCGCGGCGTCGGTGACAGCGTGATAGTCGGCGCGGCCGCTGTCTTTCAGATATGCGTGCTCGGGACCGACACCTGGATAATCGAGCCCCGCCGCGATCGAATGGGTCTCGCGGATCTGTCCGAGCTCGTCCTGCAGCAGGTAGCTCTTGCTGCCGTGCAGCACTCCGACGTCGCCTAGCGTCATCGTCGCCGCGTGCATGGGGCCGCTGATGCCGAGTCCGGCGGCTTCAACGCCAACGAGGCGCACGCCCGCGTCCTTCAGGAATGGATAGAAAATTCCGATCGCGTTGGAGCCGCCGTTGACGCACGCAACGATCACGTCGGGCAGGCGCCCTTCCTTCTTCAGCACCTGGCGCCGCGCCTCGCTTCCGATCACAGACTGAAAGTCGCGCACGATCATCGGATATGGATGCGGCCCCGCGGCGCTGCCGATGAGGTAATAGGTGTCGCGCACGGTCGCGATCCAGTCGCGAATCGCCTCGTTCATCGCGTCCTTCAGGCTCTTGCTGCCAGAATCGACGCTGGTAACCTTCGCGCCGAGCAGCTTCATGCGAAAGACGTTAAGCGATTGCCGCTCGACATCGACCGCGCCCATGAAGACTTCGCATTGGCGCTGAAAGAGCGCGGCCATCGTCGCGGTCGCTACGCCATGCTGTCCGGCGCCGGTCTCGGCCGTGATGCGCGACTTGTTCATCCGCACCGCGAGAAGCGCCTGCCCGAGGGTGTTGTTCACCTTGTGCGCGCCAGTGTGACAAAGGTCCTCGCGCTTCAGGTAAATCTTCGCACCGTTGAGTCGCGTGGTCAGGTTTTGGCAGAGGTAGAGAGGAGTCGGACGTCCGACGTACTCGCGCGAGCGCTCGGCCAGTTCCCTTTTGAATGCTGGATCGCGGCGAGCCTCCTTATAGGCCTTCTCGAGCTCGAACAACGCGGGCATCAGGGTTTCGGCAACGTACTTGCCGCCGAATTGGCCGAAGTGGCCGCGGCTATCGGGTTGATTTTGCATTCGCGATGAAGCTCCTCATCTTGTCGTGATCCTTGATTCCCGGCGCAGACTCGACGCCGCTCGCGCAATCGAGCGCGTACGGATTGAGCGCGGCGGCTTCGGCAACGTTCGCGGCGTTGAGCCCGCCGGCGATAAATGTGCGGCTCAAATCGACGCCCTTCAACCGCTCGAGCGCGATTCGTTGGCCGGTGCCGCCGTAGAGCGCCTGGTCGAAGGCGTCGAGCATCAGGTAGTCGGCAGTTTCCGCGGCAAGATCGATCTTTTGGTCGACGCGAATACGCCGCACGCGGATCACCGGCACAACCCATCCGCGCCGATCGTCGGCCGATTCGTTGCCGGAGAATTGCAGCAGGTCGAGCGCGAACGTGCGGCGGCATTCTTCGATGTAGTCGCGCGGCGCATCGACGAACACTCCCACCACGCGCGCACGATCGCCGATTGCATCGCGTACCGCGCGGGCGGCATCACGGGCAATGAAGCGCGGCGTCCTCTCGTAGAAGTTGAGGCCGATCAGATCGGCGCCGAATTCGATCGCGGCAAGCGCGTCCTCGACGCGCGTGATGCCGCAAATCTTCACGCGCGTCGTCATCTACTTCGCCTCCGCGGCCTCGAGCGAGTGGACCAGTTTGCTGAGGCGCGCACGAGGCTTGCCGCCGCGGAGCAGGCTCTCGCCAACGAGGAAGGCGCGCGCGCCGGCGGCATGGAGGCGGCGCACGTCGGCGGGAGTGTTGATGCCACTCTCGGCGACGACGAGAGCATCGCCACGATATCCTGAGAGCAGCCGCTCGCTGACGCCGATATCGGTAACGAAGGTGTGCAGGTCGCGATTGTTGATTCCAATCAGCCGCACACCGACTTTCTGCGCGAATTCGAATTCATCGGCGTG
>JASHPB010000162.1 GCA_030038355.1 Candidatus Binataceae bacterium | reverse complement strand
CCTCGCCGATGCGCTGCAACCTGGCACGCAGCTCGGCGATTCGTGTGTCGTCGGCGGCAGCATCGCGCCCGTCGAGCGCGGGGATTATGTCGGCAGCGACGGCGTCGAACTCGGCGCCGAATTTCTCGGTGAACGAGCGCGCGAGTTCCTCGCTCAGAGTGCGTGCGCGCTCACGCCGGAGCGCGCATTCGTTGGCTTCGGCCTCCAGAGCAGTCAGTCGCTCACGAATTTGCTTCAGCTCGGCTCGGCGCTCTTCGAGTTGATTCTCGCGCGCTTCGCATTCCGCGCCGAGGCGCTGAAGCTCAACGGCGAGCACCGCCTCGCGTTCGCATGCGGCAACATCGTGCGCGCTCAATTTGTCGAGCTCGGCAGCAAACTCAATGCGTTCGGCGCGGGCGCGCTCGAGCGCGCGCATCCGCTCGACGACCTGCGCCTCGCGATCATGGCGGGCGCCTTCGGCGTGGCGGAGTTCGGCTTCGAGCGCGGCGAGCTCGGCTTTACGCGTTTCGACACGTGCCGCGATTTCGACGCGGTGGCGCGCGAGTTCTTCGGCTGCCGTACGGCAAGCGGTAAGTTCTTCGCTGAGAGCAGCGAGCCGTGCGCGCAGCTGCTGCTCACTCATCGCGAGATCTTCCAGCCGCGCGTTGGCTGAGCTCGCGAGTTCGGCGAGCTCGCTTAGGCGCCGGCGGGCGCCAGCAAGCTGCGCGTCGGCCAGCGCTTTGGACTGTTCCACCTTGCCGAGTGCGGCACGACGCTCGCCGACGATGCGCTCGACTTCGCGCGTGCGATGACGAATGTCGTCGAGTGACTGATGCGCAGCATCCTTCGCCTCTCGGGCCCCGTTTAGCGCGGTCGCGTTCGATTGCTGCGACTCTTCCGCGCGCGCCAGTTCTTCTGCCTGTCGAGCGGCCGCTGCGAGGTCAGCGGCACGATGTGCCTCTTCCTCCGTGCTGCCGCCGCTGATCAAGCGGCCGGGATGAACAATGTCGCCATCGCGGGTTACGAATACCGTGCCATGACCGTTCAGATTGGAAGCCGCGAGCGCGGCGCGCAGATCGTCGGCGACGATCACGTGTCCGAGCATCGCTTCGGCGAGCGGCGCGAAACGCTGATCGACCTCGACCATGTCGACGAGGCGGCCTGCGATTCCCGGCGCGTCGATTGACGCGTGCATCGCTACGTCGCTATCGGGCTGCTGCAGGAAGCTCAGGCGTCCAGCGCGATTTTCCTTCAAGATTTCGATCGCGCGGAGGGCGAATGCGGGCGACTCGACGACCACTGCGTCAAGCTCGTCACCGAGGACGGCCTTGAGCGCGGGCTCGAGGCCGCGCGGAGCGCGCACTACCTGGTTCAGCATCACGGGGTCAACCGTAGGCCGGTCGCCGTTAAGCGATTCGAGAATGGTGCGCAGGCGAAGGCCGGCGCCATCGGCCATGGGCGCGGAATCGATGTTGGCGCGCGTTTCGAGCGCACTCTTCAGCGCGGCAATTCGACCTGCCAGATGCTCGACCGTCGTCCGAATCTCCATCTCGCGCGCGGAAGCCTCGCGATGCGCTTCCTCGAGGCTAGCGCTTTCGACGCGACCTGCTTCGAGCTCAGCGTCGGCTGAAGCCGCGAGCGCGCGGGCCATCTCCATTTCGGCAGCGAGCGCGGGTGCCTCCTGCTCGAGCGCGGCGAGGCGCTCGTCGAGTTCAGCGCGCTCCCCGGCAAGATCGCCGAGGCGGCCGCGAATCACGGCGGCCTCACGGATTACGTCGGAGAGTTCGTCCTTGACCTCTTCGGTCTCGTGCTCGGCCTGCTTGAGTTCGCTTTGTGCGGATTGATGTTGCGACGTGAGCTCGTCGAGCACGGCTTCGATATTGCCGGCGCCATCGTTCAGTTCGCGCGCGAGGCTCGACGCGGCCAGGGCTCTGGCAGCGCGCGCGGCGGTGGCCTTGAGCTCGAGGTCGGCGAGCCGCGCGACCATCTCGGGTTCGAGCTGGTCGATCGCTTCCAGGCGCCGATTCAAAAAGTCGCGCGAGCGCGCGCGCTCGGCCGCGCTCTGCTCGAGATTTTCAAGCTCGCGATTCGCACCGCCAAGTTCAGCGCGGGCCGATTGCGCTGCAGTGCCGGCGGTTTCTACCGCGGCCTGAGCTTCATCGGCATCGCGGCGCGTCGCTTCCGATTGCGTGTGCAATTCGGCCTCGCGACCGGTCTGAATCGCAAGCTCCTCGCGCTGTTCGATAAGCCGGCGCGCGGCGGCGTAGCGTTCGAGCTCGGAAAACTCGGCCTTGACGATCTTGTAGGTCTCGGCCTTCTTCGCCTGGCGGCGCGCGTAATTGAGCTGGCGCTCGATCTCGCTGAGGACATCGTCGAGGCGCGCGAGATTTTCCTTGACCCGCTCGAGCTTGCGCTCGCTCATCTCGCGCCGCCCCTTGAAGAGCGAAAGGCCGGCGGCTTCCTCAATCAGGCTGCGGACCTCATGCGGCTTGGCCTGAATCACTTCCTCGATTCGGCCCTGCTCCACGATCGAGTAACCGCGGCTGTGGATTTGCGCGGCCATAAAAAATTCCGTGATGTCCTTGAGGCGGCAGGGAATCTTGTTGAGGAGATATTCGGAGTCGCCGGAGCGGTACGCGCGGCGCGTGACGGCGATTTCGCTCAGAGTCGAGTACGGCTCGGGCAGGAGGCTGCCTTCTTCGGCCTCGAGGACTAGAGAAACCTCGGCCATCCCGGCGGCGGGGTTGGAATCGTTGCCTGCGTAGATGAGGTCCTCGACCGATTTGCCCCGGAGTCGGGTAGGGGCCTGCTCGCCGAGCACCCAGCGGATGGCGTCAACGACGTTCGACTTGCCGCATCCGTTGGGGCCAACGACCGCGGTCATGCCGGGTGAAAACCCGATAATCGTATGGTCGAGGAACGACTTGAAGCCTACCAGTTCAAGGCTTTTTAGACGCATACTGCGCACGCCTCCGCATCACCACATCCAGCCGCGACTTTTATCCCAAAGATCGGGGCTCAGGGTCAATAGAACCCCAACATATCGCGCTATGTAGCCACAACAGGCCCAGCCGCTTGTGGACAGGTTGACCGGGACAAGGTGTTCAGAACTTTGTGGATCAGTCCTGGATAAGTTCGGTATTCCAGTAGGCGCTGTCGACCTGCGAAAGATACGGCATCCACTCCGTGTAGCGCTTGAGGCTGAACATCTCGGTGCTGAACGGCGTCCATTCCGGACGCCGTGGGCGCCTAATCAGGAGCATCCCGGCCTCTTCAGGCGTGCGGCCGCCCTTGCGGCGATTGCAGTGATGGCAGGAGCATACGATGTTTTCCCACGTCGACATCCCGCCGCGGGAGCGTGGAATCACATGATCGAGGTTCAGCTCGGTGCGAGGCAGGCGCTTGCCGCAATACTGGCAGGTGTTGTTATCGCGCGCGAAGATGTTGAAGCGCGAAAACCTCACGTGGCGTTTGGGTAC
>JASHPB010000161.1 GCA_030038355.1 Candidatus Binataceae bacterium | reverse complement strand
GTGGAGGCGGAGATCGAGGCATTCGCGGCGGCGCTAGGCAAGGCCTCGCGCGCGTCGGCCAATACAGTTGAGGGTTATCGGCGCGATTTGATCGCGTTTAGACACTTCCTGCTCGAGCGCACGGGCGCGAAGGGCGCCGGCGATGAACAAATTGATACTGCCACGATCAATGCTGACCACATCCGCGCATACCTTGCCATGCTCATGAAGACGGCCAAGCGCGCGACCGTGCAACGCAGACTCAGCGCAATCAGGGCGTTTTTCCGCTACCGCGAGGCTGCGACCGGCGCGCCGAGCCCGGCGCGCGCGATCCGTTCGCCGAAGAGCGAACGTCGCTTGCCCAAGATTCTCAGCTCGCACGACGTCGAGCGGTTGATCGAGACCGACCTCAGGCCCGATTCCAAGGCGACGCTCCGCGATCGCGCGATTCTGGAAACGCTCTATTCATCCGGCCTTCGCGTGAGTGAACTGGTCAACCTTGACTGGAGCGATCTAGACCAAGAACTTGGTATGCTCCGCGTTCGCTCGGGCAAGGGTAATAAGGACCGGATTGTACCGATTGGAGAGCAAGCGCTCGATGCTCTCGATGCGTGGCGTGCCGCGATGCCGCCGGCTATAGAGGCCCGCGGGGCCGTTATCACCAACCTGCGAGGTGCTAGACTCACGACCCGAAGCGTTGAGAAAATTGTCGCCAGGCGGCTCGAACTCGCGGGCTGCGGCGGTCAGATCACGCCGCATGGACTCCGTCACTGTTTCGCAACGCATATGCTGAGCAACGGCGCTGATTTGCGATCGATCCAGGAGATGCTGGGGCATGCTAGCCTCGCGACTACCCAGCGCTACACGCACGTGAGCATGACTCACTTAAAAGAGGTCTACAGGCGTGCCCATCCAAGGGCTTGAACCCGGAGCCGAGTTTCATCACACGACGATTCTGTCCGTGCGCCACAATGGCGCCATCGTGATGGCGGGAGATGGCCAGGTGAGCGTCGGCAACACGATCATGAAGAGCACGGCTCGCAAGGTGCGCCGGCTGCATCAGGACCGGGTGCTGGCGGGCTTCGCCGGCTCAACCGCCGACGCGATGACGCTGTTCGACAAGTTCGAAGCCAAGCTCCAGGAGTACAATGGTGTGCTGAGGCGCGCCGCCGTCGAGCTCGCGAAGGATTGGCGCACGGACAGGGTGCTGCGAAGGCTCGAAGCGATGCTGGTGGTTGCCGATCATGAAGGCTCGCTCCTGATTTCCGGCGCCGGTGACGTGCTGGAGCCCGACGACGGCATCCTCGCGATTGGCTCGGGCGGCAACTACGCGCTCGCCGCGGCGCGCGCGATGGTGCGCTTCAATCCCAAGATGAGCGCGAAAGAGATCGCCGAAGGTGCGATGAGGATCGCGTCCGAGATCTGCGTCTTCACTAATGCCCAGTTTGTTGTCGAGGAACTGCTGCGCTGATGACTGTGCCCCAGGTAATGACGCCGCGCGAGATCGTTTCCGAGCTCGACCGCTATATCGTGGGACAGCATGAGGCCAAGCGCGCGGTCGCAATCGCGTTGCGCAATCGATGGCGCCGGCAGAACGTCGCACCCGAACTCCGCGACGAAATCGCACCTAAGAACATACTGATGATCGGGCCGACCGGCGTCGGTAAAACGGAGATCGCGCGCCGCCTCGCGCGCCTCGCGCAGGCGCCGTTCATCAAGGTCGAGGCTTCGCGTTACACCGAGGTCGGCTATGTCGGGCGCGACGTCGAGTCGATGATTCGCGACCTCGCCGAGCTCTCGGTCAAGATGGTGCGCGAGGAGGCGCGCGAGCGCGTCGCGGTCAAGGCGCGCGAAAATGCCGAGGAGCATCTGCTCGATTTGCTCTTCCCTCCGCCGGCGAAGGTGCGCCGCCCGGTGGGCATGACGCCGCAGGGCGATATCGAAGTTAACGCCGACGGAGACTCGCACAAGGAGACGCGCGAGAAACTTCGCAAGTTACTCCGCGACGGCCACCTCAACGATCGCGAGGTCGAAATTGAGGTCAGCGCCAATGCGTCGCCGATGGTCGAAGTCCTTGCGCCGCAGGGTCTCGAAGAAATGGGCCTCAACATGAAGGAGCTGATGAATCAGCTCATGCCCAAGAAAACCCGCAACCGCAAGGTGAAAATTCCAGAGGCGCTCGAGCTGCTGACGCAAGAGGAAGCGGCGCGCCTGGTAGATATGGAGGCTGTAGCGCAGGAGGCGATTCATCGCGCAGAGCAATCCGGAATCGTCTTTATCGACGAAATTGACAAAATCGCGGGACGCGACGCGAGCCGCGGTCCGGACGTCTCGCGCGAGGGCGTGCAGCGTGACCTGCTGCCGATTGTCGAGGGCTCGACCGTCAATACCAAGTACGGCGCGATCAAAACCGATCATATCCTGTTCGTCGCCTCGGGAGCATTTCATACGTCGAAGCCTTCCGACCTGATTCCCGAGTTCCAGGGCCGCTTTCCGATTCGCGTCGAGCTGAAAGCCCTCGTGCGCGAAGACTTCATCCGTATTCTGACCGAGCCCGAGAACGCGCTCACTCGTCAATACACGGCGCTGATGGATACCGAGGGCGTGCATCTGAAGTTCACGGACGACGCGGTCGGCGCGCTGGCCGAAATCGCGGCGGCGGTGAACGCGCGCTCGGAGAATATCGGCGCACGGCGGCTGCATACCGTGCTCGAGCGCTTGCTCGAGGAGCTGTCGTTCAGCGCTCCCGAGTTGCAGCAACGCGAGATTACGATCGACGCCTCGTACGTGCACGGCCGCCTCGATCCGATCGTCAAGGACGAGGATTTGTCCCGCTATATCCTGTAGGCGCGCCGCGTTACCGCGCAGTTACGTCCGCGATGGCGCGCGGCGATTGCGCCCCGCGTCCAAGCCTGTTTTGATCGCGTTTTCGGAGGGCAAAGGAAGGAGCAGTGCAAGCAGACCTGATCAAACGCGCGGAGATGCTCATCGAGGCGCTGCCCTACATCAAGCGCTTTCGCGGCAAGACCTTCGTCATCAAGTATGGCGGCCACGCCATGACCACGCAGGAGCTGCGCGAGAGCTTCGCACAGGAGGTGGTGCTGCTCGACCTCGTGGGCATCAACCCCGTGGTGGTGCACGGCGGCGGTCCACAGATCACCGAGCTCATCGGCAAGCTGGGACTCTCGTCGAAGTTCGTGCGCGGGATGCGCGTGACTGACGCCGAGACGATGGAAGCGGCTGAGATGGTTCTGCAGCGCATCAACAAGGATCTCGTTGCGACGATTTCGCGGCAGGGCGGGCGCGCCGTCGGACTTTCGGGCAAAGACGGGGACCTGATCATATCGCGCAAAATGGACATGTTCGTGACCGATGAGTCGGGCAAGAAAAGCCGCGTTGATATCGGCCTCGTCGGCGAAGTGGCGCAGGTCAACCCGGAACTGCTACGCACACTCGAAGTGAACAACTTCATCCCCGTTATCGCGCCGACCGGCGTCGATCGCAGCGGGCAAACATACAATATCAACGCTGATACGGCGGCGGGCGAAATCGCGGGCGCGCTCAAGGCTGAAAAATTGATCCTGATGAGCGACGTCGAAGGCGTGAAGGACGCCGACGCAAAGCTGGTCTCTACCCTCGATGCATCCGATGCGCGCCGGCTTATCGCCGCCAATGTAATCAACGAAGGCATGATTCCCAAGGTCGAGTGCTGCATCGAGGCGCTCTCGAACGGCGTCGCCAAGGCGCACATCATCGACGGCCGCGTGCGTCACGCGGTGCTGCTGGAAATCTTCACCCGTTCAGGTATCGGTACCGAAGTGGTGCGCCGCAAGGCCCGCGTGTCAGATCTGAATGACCAAGCCCGAACCGCGCGCAGCGCTCGCGAGACGAATCATTAATTTTGGGGTTCACACGCTCAACAACCAGCGATGAATAACGCCGAAATCATAGAACTCACCCATCGAAATCTCGTCGACGTTTACGGCTGCCTGCCGATTGCATGGAGCCGCGGTCACGGCGCCTACCTCTACGACGCCGACGGCAACCGCTACCTCGATTTTTTCTGCGGGCTCGCCGTCACCAACCTCGGCCACGGCAATCCACGGGTGGTGCGCGCGATCAAGGATCAGGCGGAGAAGCTGACGCACGTCTCCAACGTGTTCCACACTGAGCCCACGGCGCGCTTGGCCGAGCGCCTGGCGACGCGCTTCGGCAAGGGACGGGTGTTCTTCGGCAATTCGGGCGCCGAGGCTAACGAGGCGGCGATCAAGCTCGCGCGACGATGGGGGCACAGCGAGGGCGGTGGCCGCTATGAAATCCTCTCCACGCTCGGCTCGTTTCATGGCCGCACGATGGCGACGCTGAGCGCGACCGGCCAGGAGAAGTACCACCAGGGCTTTCAGCCGCTGATGCCCGGCTTTCCACTGGTGCCGTTCAACGATCTCGCCGCGCTCGAGCGCGCGCGCAGCGAACGAACCGTCGCTCTGATGGTCGAGCCTATTCAGGGCGAGGGAGGCGTCGTCGTTCCAGCGCCCGACTACCTGAAGCGGCTTCGCGATTTTTGCGATCGCAACAAGATGCTGCTGATTCTCGACGAGATCCAAACCGGTATCGGCCGCACCGGCACGTTCTTCGCCTACGAGCACGTCGGCATCAAGCCTGACATCGTGACCCTCGCCAAGGCTCTCGGCGGCGGGCTGCCAATCGGTGCCATGATCGCGCGTGAGGAAATCGCCACGAGCTTCACTCCGGGCAGCCACGGTACGACCTTCGGCGGCAATCCTGTGGCGACGGCGGCGGCCAACGCCGTGCTCGACGCGCTCGAGCAGGATGGCGTGCTCGAAAATGCCACCACCGTCGGGACATACATTCTCGAGCGGCTCTCGAAGTTCGCGAAGTCGTGCGAGCGAATTGCCGAGGTGCGCGGCCGCGGCATGATGATTGGCGTGGTGCTTCGTCACGAAGCGCGCGGAATCGTCGAGGCGTGTCTCAAGGACAAACTTATCGTCAACGGCACCGCCGGCAACGTGCTGCGCCTCTTGCCGCCGCTCACGCTCACGCGTGAAGAAGCCGACGCGGCGCTCGAGATCGTCGAGCGCGCGCTTAAATCCGCACCGGCCGCGAAGTAGCACGATGGCTGCGTCGATCAAGCATCAGCCGCGCGCGATGGCGCCGACAAAGCGCGACTTTCTCGACATCTCGTCGATCACCAAGGCCGAGCTCGAAGGGCTCCTCGCGCTGGCCGCGCGCATGAAAGCGGAACTCAAGGCTGGGCTCGAGCATCCGTATCTCCGCGGCAAGACGCTCGCCATGATCTTTCAGAAGCCGTCGCTTCGTACACGCATCACGTTCGAGACCGGGATGGCGCAGCTCGGCGGCCACGCGATCTACCTCGCGCCCAACGATATTGGCATCGGCGAGCGCGAGTCGGTGAAGGACGTGGGGCGCAACATGTCGCGCGTCGTCGATCTGATCATGATTCGCACCTTTACGCATGACACATGCGTCGAGCTTGCGCGCGAGGCCAGCGTTCCCGTAATCAACGCTCTCACCGATCTGCTCCATCCCTGCCAGGTGCTGGCCGATTTGCTCACGCTCCAGGAGCGGTTCGGACGCGATCTGCGGAAGCTCCGCCTCGCTTTCGTCGGCGACGGATTCAACATGGCGCATTCATGGATCGAGGCTGCAGTAGTGGCGGGCTTCGAGCTTCGCCTCGCGTGCCCCAAAGGCTACGAGCCCGACAAAGCTTTCATGCGAATGTTCCGGCGCGCCGAGTGCGGAACTTTGAGCTACGATGCAGTCGCCGCGGTGAAAGATGCCGACGCGGTTTACACCGACACTTGGACCTCGATGGGGCGTGAGAAGGAAGCAGCGCAGCGGCGCAAGGACTTCAAGGGCTTCCAGGTAAACGAGTCACTTATGAAGCACGCCGCTCCCGGCGCGATCGTGATGCACTGCCTGCCGGCGCATCGCGGTGAAGAAATCACTGACGACATGATGGATGGGCCGCGCTCCGCCGTGCTCGACGAGGCAGAGAACCGGCTGCACGCGCAAAAGGCCGTGATGGTGTGGCTGCTGCGGCCCGAGATTTTGCAGATCGCTTCGGCGGCGGACTGACGATCGAGCGGAGAATCGATGCCGACGGACAAAATCAACAAACTGGTGCTTGCTTACTCGGGCGGCCTCGACACCTCGGTGATCCTGCGCTGGGCAAAGGATCGGTTCGCATGCGAGATCATCGCCTATTGCGCCGACGTGGGTCAGGCCGAGGAGACCGAGGGGCTCGAGGAAAAGGCCTTGAAGACGGGGGCGAGCAAGCTCATCATCGCCGATCTGCGCGAGGAATTTGCGCGCGACTTCGTCTTTCCGATGCTGCGCGCCAACGCGGTCTACGAAGGCTACTATCTGCTCGGCACTTCGATCGCGCGCCCGGTAATTGCCAAGAAGCAAGTTGAGATCGCACGCGCCGAGGGCGCCGACGCGGTAGGCCATGGTGCTACCGGCAAGGGCAACGACCAGGTGCGGCTGGAGATGACATTTGCGCGGCTCGCGCCCGATCTAAAAGTGATCGCGCCCTGGCGGCGCAGCGATTGGCCGTTCACGGGCCGCCCCGAAATGATCGCCTACGCCAACCAGCAGAACATTCCCGTCACGGCCACAAAAGAGAAGCCATACTCGATGGATCGTAACCTCGTGCATATCAGCTACGAGGGCGGAATTCTCGAAGACCCGTGGCGCGAACCCTACAACGACATATTCCGCCTCAGTGTATCGCCGGAGGATGCGCCCAACACGCCCGAGTACGTCGAGATCGAGTACGAACGCGGCAATCCGGTCGCGATCAACGGCGCGCGGCTCGGTCCCACGCAAATCATCGAGCGCGCTAACGAAATCGCCGGCCGCCACGGCATCGGCCGCGTCGATTTGGTAGAGAACCGCTACGTCGGTATCAAGTCTCGCGGCGTGTATGAGAGTCCCGGCGCGACGATCCTGATGCATGGGCATCGTGGTGTCGAGCAACTCACCCTTGACCGCGAGGTGATGCATATGCGCGACTCGCTCGTCTCGCGCTACGCCGAGATGGTGTACAATGGCTTCTGGTTCGCGCCCGAACGCGAGGCGCTGCAGGCGCTGATCGATGACAGTCAAAAGAACGTGAACGGCGTGACGCGCCTCAAGCTGTTCAAGGGCAGCGCGACGATCGCGGGCCGCAAGTCTCCGAACTCGCTCTACGACATGAAGATGGTGAGCTTCGATGAGGCGGGTGGCTATCAGCAGGCGGACGCCGAGGGGCTCATCCGCCTCGCGGGCGTCCGGCTCCGCGCTCTCGCGCGCGCGAACGCGAAGAGCTAGCCTCTGTCGCCGGCAGGAAAGGATCTTGGGCAAGGTAATCCCGTTCAAACCGCCGCGCCCACAACCGAAGATTGTGCCGCGTCCACGTACCGGCGAATGCGAGCGTTGTCATCACAAGCTCGACGTGCACATCAAGCATCCAGACGGCTCGATCAGTTGCGCCGCGCGCGGATGCGAGTGCCATTCGCCGGTCCCGGCTTGAACTCCTCTTTGCCATTGAACAGTCACTGCTGACGATGCGAGACGCCGCGCTCCGATGCCTCGAAAATTCGTGAAGACGAAAGCGCGTGTGGTGCGCAATATCATCCGTGGCCGCTTCGCCAAGGGCCGCCTGCCTGAGGTCGAGGCGTTTACCGCCTCGCTGCCGTTCGACCGCCGGCTGTATCGCCACGATATCCTGGGCTCGACGGCGCACGCGAAGATGCTGGCGAAGATTGGCTTGCTCTCTCGGCGCGAGGTCGACTCAATCGTGCGCGGGCTGGCGCGCATCGGCGATGATATCGGAGCCGGGCGCTTCGAATTCGATAATGCCGACGAAGACATCCACCTCGCGATTGAGCGCCGTCTGATCGCGCTTATCGGCGACGCCGGACGCAAGCTGCATACGGCGCGCTCGCGCAATGACCAGGTCGCGCTCGATCTACGGCTCTACCTGCGCGACGAGATCGTCGCGGTGGTCGAGCTAATCACTAGGTTTCGCCGCTCGTTGGTCAGTATCGCGCGGCGCAACGTCGAAACCGTAATGCCAGGCTACACCCATCTGCAGCGCGCGCAGCCGGTTTCGCTGGCTCATCATGTCCTCGCCTACGTCGAGATGCTGGGGCGCGACCGCGAGCGTTTCGCCGAGGCCCTCGCGCGCACCGCTGCAATGCCGCTCGGGGCAGGGGCGCTGGCGGGTACAACCCTCGCGGTCGATCGCAAGTTCGTCGCACGCGAGCTGGGGCTCGGCGCGATCACGTGCAACAGTATGGATTCGGTTTCGGATCGCGATTTCGTCCTCGATTTTCTGTCGGCGGCCGCGATCCTCGCCGTGCATTTGTCACGCATGAGCGAGGAAATCATTCTGTGGACCACGTCAGAGTTCGCCTTCGCCGCGCTGCCGGACGAGTTTTCGACCGGCAGTTCGATGATGCCGCAGAAGAAGAATCCTGACCTGCTCGAGTTGATTCGCGGCAAGACCGGGCGCGTGATCGGCGATTTGGTTGCAATGCTGACGACCCTCAAGGGGCTGCCGCTCGCTTACAATTCAGATCTGCAGGAAGATAAGGAGCGGGTGTTCGACGCGCTCGACACCATCAAACCGGCACTCGATCTGCTGGCGAAGTTCTGGCCGATGCTGACCTTCGATCGCAAGCGCATGAAAGCCGCGGCCGGCGGCTACGCGCTCGCCACCGATCTTGCCGAGTATCTCGTCGCGCACGGCATGTCGTTTCGCGAGGCGCACGAGATCGTCGGCGCGCTGGTGCGCGAGGCAATTGAGGAAGGCAAATCGCTCGAACAGTTGACGGCGGAAGATCTGCGGCGCCATTCGAAAGTGTTCGGTCGCGACGCGATCGAAATTTTGACCGCCGAGCAATCGCTCGCCCGCCGCACCGCGGTCGGCGGTCCGGCGCCGGCAACCGTCCGCCGGCGCCTGAGAGAAATTGGCCGCGGATGAGGCGCAATGGGAAAATCATCGCGACCGCTCTGCTAGCGGCCGCGCTCGCGATGGCGTGGCTTGGATGCGGCGTCAAGTCGCCGCCGATCCCGCCTGAAGACGCACGCCCCGAGCAGATTCTCGATCTGCAGGCGACCTCGCAAAGGAACGGCATTCATCTCGAATGGCATCGGCCGGATCGCTATGCCGGCGGTTTGCAGATGCGGGATCTCGGTGGATTTACATTGATTCGCGCCGAATCTGATGGTCCTTACAACAAGATCGCCGGAATTGCGGTCGTGGACCAGGGCCGCCTCAGTCAGCGTAAACTATACGAATACCTCGATCGCGACACTGACGTGGGCAGGACCTATCACTACCAGGTGATTTCCAACACTACCGACGGCTATGTCAGCAAGCCCTCGAACACGGCCACGGTTATTCGACGGCTGCCGCCACCGCCGCTGAATCCGTACACCTATCAGCTGCCGACCCCATCGCCGATTCCATAGCAAATTGCATTGCAGGCGCGGTCACTTGGGGAGCGACGGCGTTTTATTCGCTGGGCGGCGCTGTGATAAAAACCACGATCACCGCTTCATATCGCGAATCGACGCCATGAATTACTTCGAGTACAAGAACGATCAGCTCCACGCCGAGGATGTCCCGCTTGCCGACCTGGCTCAGCGTTTCGGCACGCCCTTCTACGTCTACAGTGCTCGCACCCTGCGGCGTCATTTTCGCGTTTTCGACGATGCGCTGCAGGGAACGGACCACCTGATCTGCTATGCGATGAAGGCGCTCTCGAATCTCAGCATCCTGAAGCTTTTCGCTTCGATGGGCGCGGGTTTCGATATCGTGTCAGTTGGCGAGCTGATGCGCTGCCTGCGTATCGGCGCCGATCCGCGCAAGATCGTCTTTTCGGGCGTGGGCAAAACCGACGAGGAGATCGCGGCGGCTCTGGAAGCCGGCATTCTCATGATCAACGTCGAGTCGCGCCCGGAGCTGCATCACATTTCAACGGTCGCCGGCAGGATGAAGCGTCGCGCGCCGGTGAGCCTCCGCGTCAACCCCGATCTCGATCCGGGGACGCATCCGCACATCTCCACCGGCCATCGCGACAGCAAGTTCGGCGTGCCGCTTTCGCAGGTCGATGAGTACTACGCCGAGGCGAAGGGTCTAGCCAACCTCGACCTTGTCGGCCTCAGCACGCATATCGGCTCGCAGATTACGGACGTCGCGCCGTTCGCCGAGGCGGGCGAGAAGGTTGCCGCCATCGTCAAGCGCCTGCGCACCGCGGCAATCGCGCTCAAGTATCTAGACCTCGGCGGCGGCCTCGGGATCCCATACGCGGAGACTCCCCCACCGCCGGCCGAGTACGCCGCAGCGCTCCTGAAGCCGCTTCGAGAGCTGTCGCTCAAGCTCATCACGGAGCCTGGGCGCGTGATGGCCGGCAACGCGGGAGTGCTGGTTACGCGCGTCCTTTACCTCAAGGAAACCGACGTCAAGCGCTTCATCGTCATCGATGGCGCGATGAACGATCTGATCCGCCCGGTGCTGTACGAGGCGTATCACAACATCCTGCCCGTCGATCGGCGAAAGCTCGGCCAGACCGTGACCGCCGACGTCGTCGGCCCCGTATGCGAAAGCGGCGATTTCTTCGCGCGCGATCGCGAGCTCAACCAACCGCGCGAGGGCGAACTGCTCGCCGTCATGAGTGCAGGCGCTTACGGCATGGTGATGGCCTCAAATTACAACAGCCGCCCGCGCGTGCCCGAGATTCTCGTTGACGGCGCCGAGGCTTACCTTATCCGCGAGCGCGATACCTTCGACGACATTATCCGCGGCGAGCATATCGTCGAGCTCAAAGGCGGCTCGTGATGGCGACGCTCGACTTCACCAAGATGCAGGGCTGCGGCAACGACTATATCTACCTCGTTGCGATGCGCGCGCGTCCTGCCGATCCCGCGCAATTGTCGACGCGCATCTCCGATCGCCATTTCGGTATCGGCGCCGACGGACTCATCATGCTGGCCCCGTCGAACAACGCCGACCTTCGGATGGAGATGTACAATGCCGACGGCAGCCGCGGCGACATGTGCGGCAACGGCATCCGATGCCTCGCGCGGCTCGCCTGGGAGCGCGGCCTCGTGCGCGCCAATCCGATGGTGGTCGAAACCGATGCGGGCCTTCGCGCGGTGGAACTTAAGTTCGAAGGCGGCAAGGTCGCGAGCGCGACGGTCGACATGGGCGAGCCGATTCTCGACGGCCGGCAAATTCCCGTTGCTGCCGACGGGCGTATCGTCGACTATCCACTAGATGTTGATGGGCGCACGGAGCGTATCACCGCGGTCTCGATGGGCAACCCGCACTGCGTCGTGTTCGTGCCGAACACTGCGGTGTTTCAGCTCGCCGATCTCGATTTCGCGGCACTCGGGCGCCAGTTCGAGCATCATCTGTTCTTTCCCAGGCGCGTCAACACCGAGTTCATCTTGCCGGAGTCGCGGCGTCAGCTGCGAATGCGGGTGTGGGAGCGAGGCTCGGGCGAGACCTGGGCCTGCGGCACGGGAGCGTGCGCTGCTCTCGTCGCGGCCGTGCTCAGCGATCGCGCCGATCGCGAGGCGACGCTGGAACTGCGCGGCGGCAAGCTCGAGATCGAATGGCGCGAGAGCGGCGCGGATGCCAACCACGTCTTCATGACTGGCAACGCGGTCGAGGTGTTTCGCGGCGAAATCGAGGTCGGCGACGGAGAAATCATTCCGGTCAGCTAAGGCGGAGGCCTTCATAAAATGTTCAGCGGTGCATTGACTGCCATCATCACGCCATTTCGCGATGGCGCGGTCGACGAGCGCGCGCTGCGCGATTTGATCGAGTGGCAGATTGCCGAGGGAATCGACGGCATCGTGCCGTGCGGATCCACTGGAGAATCGGCCACCCTCACCCATGCCGAGCACGAGACCGTCATCAAGATCGCGATCGAGCAGGTCAACAAGCGAGTGCCCGTAATTGCGGGCACCGGATCCAACGCTACCGCAGAGGCGATTCGGCTGACGCGCGCGGCCCAGGAACTGGGCGCCGACGGCGCGCTGCTGATTTCGCCCTACTACAACAAGCCCACGCAGGAGGGCATTTTCCGCCACTACAGGACGATCGCGCAGGCTGTGGATATGCCGCTGCTGGTGTACAACATCCCGGGGCGCACTGGATCAAACGTGCTGCCGGAAACCTTCGCGCGGCTTGCGGAGATCAAGAACATCGGCGGAGCGAAGGAAGGGTCGGCCTCGATGGACCAGGTTGCCGACATCATCCGGCTTTGCGGCGGCAACTTCGCCGTCCTCTCCGGCGATGACGCGTTGACACTGCCGATCATGGCGCTGGGCGGCAAGGGTGTGATCACGACGATCGGAAACGTGATGCCGCGCGAGATTCACAATCTCGCCCAAGCCGCGGCGGCCAAGAACTTCGAGTTCGCGCGCGAGGTGCACTACAAGATGCTGCCGCTGATGCGCGCCTTGTTCGTCGAGACCAATCCGATTCCCGTCAAGCAGGCGCTCGCGTTCATGGGCAAGTGCGCCAACGAGCTGAGGATGCCGCTCGTGCCGATGACGGCGCCTGCGGCCGAGAGACTTCATCTGGTGATGAAGGAACTGCGCCTGGTCTAGCGCGCCGTGGTGCCTGCGGGGTGGCGCCGCGCGTCCAACCAATCTCGGCAAGGAAACGGTCAACTGCGGCAACGAACTTATCCGGCGCTTCCTGGTGGGCCGCTGGCCGGCGTTGAACAACTCTACGCGTAGGTCAGAAAACTCTTTTTCATTGCTGGCTCACTCCGCTTCCATTGAACGATCCGGTCGTTCTTCGCCCACGCTGCAAGCACAGCACAACTGCTATCGGGCACGAACGCGCGGGAATTGGCCTCGACCGACGCGAAGCTCGTAAAGGCCTCGGTTAGAAGGGCGGCCATCTCCGTTTCGGCGGCCGTGATTTTAATTCGCTGCTTGGCTGCTCGCGGATCGCTCAGTACGCGCTCGTAGTAGGCGCGATACATGGCCGGAAACCACCAGGCACCGCGCGCTCCCATGCTGAAGAAGGAAATTGTCATGCGGCGCGCGAGCCTCGTCGCGAATTCGCGGTTGGAAATCAGTCCGCCTGGATTTTCCCAACACAAGACCTCCGACGCGCTCGCGATGTCCGTGAGCGT
>JASHPB010000160.1 GCA_030038355.1 Candidatus Binataceae bacterium | reverse complement strand
CCGGGAATTCCCGTTCGCTCTACTGCTTCTTGTATCGGGTTACGCGCGCGTGGCGGTACTGGCTTTCTCGCCGCTCGCAGCGGGCCTACCTCTCGTGGGACACAATGGACAGCCTCTTGCAGCATTATCCTTTGCCGACCGCCCGGTCTTCTTCGAAAGCAGCACGGCGAGCGGGGTTCCCGCCGAAATCGGCGGCGGCTTCGATGGCAAGCGCGGAATCTATCTGGAGCCGTTTTCGCCGGGACTTTGCCGGTCGGGTGCGTACCTAAAGCGCCGCGGGCACCCACGCAGGACATGCCGCGCACCACCAAAACCTTGACTTATCAATGAGATAGTCCGGCTGGGTAGGATGAATCACAGTTATACAACAAGGCACGAAAACACCTGTCTCTGGACAGGGACGCTCGAACTTCAGGCACTCCGAAACGGTTGGCAATATCGACGCGATACCGATTCTAGGCGGACTTTATCACCGATACGCTCGGCTTGAATTTTTGACTAGGGACAGGTATGTGGAGCAGGGTCGAAGAAGGCATCCGACAGCGGGGCGTCGACATCTCATTCGAAGCCATTAAGGTTGCGGCGCACGTCATCATCGAACGCGCGTTTCGGGTTGATCGGCCCGGATTGTGTTAAGTATAAACTCCCGGTTCCTTTGCACTAGCAGGGCGTTGGAGAAAGGGTCGCTGTAAACAGTTTGTGTTGGTTTTGAGGCAGGCGATGAGTTCATCACGCCGCCCATCAAGGTCGGCCGGGCCATGGTTCAAGTGGAATAGGCATGAGTGAGTGGTCTCCATGCGGGAGCCGGCGCCAGGCGTGCGATCCTGATGAGGTGGTAGGCGGCGCCGACCGGGTAAGAATGCATCCGAACACGATCGCGACCCCGGTAGGGGGTCCTGCGCAAGCCGCCGACGCTCTTCATCCAACCGAAGGCTTCCTCAATTCCTTTGCGCACCCATTGACTGAGCGCATACCCCGGATCGCAGGTGGTGCGCAGATCGAGCGCCGACCCTCCTGGCCGGGCGTGGTTCTGCGCCGCGTGCAGGGTGACGTTGAGCGCGCGGCAGCAAGCGACGAAATCGCGCGTATCGTAGGCCTTGTCGCCCGCCACAGTGATCCACCGGTTGCCCGGCAGCGACGGCTGAAGCATCACCAAGGCCGTGCGGCGCTCCGCGTCGCCATCGGCGGGCTCGACCAGAAAGTCGACCAGCAGACAGTGGCGCTTCTCTACCAGCGCGTTGGCCGAGTAGCACAGCTTGGCTTCCTTGCCCGCACCTTTGCGCGCCAGCCGCGCCTCGGGGTCGGTGGCCGACTGATGGGTCTTATTGCTGCACCGCTCGCCGCGGAAGTTGACGCTCGGGTTGCCAGGGTCATCAGGCGGATTCCCCGCTTCCTGGTCTTTGCGGTTAAAACTCTCGAGCGAAGCCCACGCCTCGACCAGCGTGCCATCGACCGTGAAGTGTTCGCGCGAAAGCAGCCCCAGCGCCCGGGCCTGTTCCACCACCCCAAAGAAGAACTCGCCCGCCGCTTCGTGCTCGAGCAGCCGCGCGCGGTTGGCACTGAAGCTGGAGTGGTCGAAGCTCGGCCCATCCGACTCGAGATCCAAAAACCAACCGAACAGCAGGTAGTATTCGAGCTGCTCGCAGAACATCCGCTCGCTGCGCACCGAATAAAGCGCCATCAACAACGAGGCTTTGAGCAGACGCTCGGGCGGAATCGAGGGCCGTCCCACTGCACTATACATCCGATCGAAGCTTGCAGAGAGCCGCTCGAGCGCCGCCTCCGCCACCTGCTTGATACGCCGCAGCGGATGGATCGGCGCCACCCGTCGCTCGAGGTTCACCACCGCCAACATCGCCCCTGCCGCCGCCGTCACCTCGCATCCGTCTCCTCCTCCATCACTGATTGTTACCATGACGAAGTATAGCAGAAACAGCTTCAGGCTTTTTTCGACACCCTGCCAGGAGGCCGCCATGAGTTGTCTTCCATTATCGATTCTCTTGGGAGGACTTTTAATTGTCGCCTCCCAAGCGGCTGCAGCCGTGCCGACCGCCGTAACATGCGGTGACGTTATTAGCGCTCCAGGCCAGTATCGTCTCTCCGGCGACTGCGCAGGTGACCGCGGAATCACCATTTCATTCAGCCACGTGGACCTCAATTTGGATGGCCACACAATGACGGGCACGGGCAGTTCCACATCGATAGGCATCTTAGCCAGCCAAGTCGCGGACGTTCACATCCAAGGGCCAGGCGGAATCATAGGATATAATGCGGCGATCGTGCTCGAAGGAGTCGATAAAGTAGAGGTTGTTAACGTAAGTTGCGTCGGCAACGCCGACGGCTTGGAGTTGAGCTTTCACAGCACCCGCAATCGGATCGTCAATAGCGCCTTCGACAATGGCTCTGTCGGGCCCGGCATTCTTTTAGCCCTTTCAACGGACAACCACATCGATGGGAACGAGGTGAACGGTAACCGCGGAGGCGGGATCAGCCTCGCTAACGGAGCTACCGGTAATCAGATCCATGCCAACACCGCCTTCGGGAGTCTTTCTGGGCCCGACATGGCGGACGGCAACCCAAACTGTGACTCCAACGACTGGGACGGCAACCACTTCGGCACTGCCAACCCGTCCTCTTGTATCAAATAGCTTCCGTGCGCGAGTAATTGGTCGGGTCGCCTCGGGGATCGCTCCCCGAGGCTCCCACGGATCCGGACAGGCGAAATTGTCGCATCCGGCTCTTCGGCGCACGGCTTCGCTACGTGACCGGGGCAGAACGGATGCGCGGCTGCGGCAAAGGATAATGCTGCAAGAGGCTGTCCATTGTGTCCCACGAGAGGTAGGCGCGCTGCGAGCGGCGAGAAAGCCAGTACCGCTACGCGCGCGTAACCCGATACAAGAAGCAGTAGAGCGAACGGGAATTCCCGGTAATGCCGAAATACCCGTAGTGCCCCAACAGCTTTTGCTTGAGTGCGACCCACTGCGCGCGCACCGGCGCGTGCCGAGACCGTTGGCAGTGGTCGGCGACGCGCTTGAGTGCACGCCGGAAGCGGTCCCGCGCCGTCTTCTGCATCACTACCCAAAATCCCTTGCGAGATTTCGCCCAATAGTGAGTGAAGCCTAACAAGTCGAAGGTACCGGGCCGGATTAAGTCGTCGTTTTCCAGGCGACGCATTTGTTCTTGCATCCGGGCGCCGGAAGTCAACCAGTCGGGTCTTTTCCGGGTGAAGAGTCAGACCGTACTTGGCCAGCCGCTTGGG
>JASHPB010000159.1 GCA_030038355.1 Candidatus Binataceae bacterium | reverse complement strand
CGGCTCGGCACAACTCGATCACACCATCGAGGTGGCGGCGCGCGAACTGCTCATACGTGATCATCGCCATGGGATTGCTCCAGCTCCTTGAGCGCCGCCAGAAATCGATCCTTGAGGCGATCGAAGGGGCCGTTCGACATGAAGAGCGCGACGTCGCCACTGCGTGCATCATCGAGCATGCGCGCCAGGATTTGCTCATTCGATCCGCAAGCTGCGGTGACTGGCCCGCGCGAGGTGATCTCCGCCGCGAGCGCCGCCGTGTCGAGCCGCTCACCCACCGCAATGGGGTCGTTCTCCTTGAAGTAGACAGGACCTAGATAAACCCGCGACGCACGGTCGAATGCCGCCGCGAAGTCGCGCTGAAAGACGTTGCGCCGCGCGGTGTTAGAACGCGGCTCGAATGCGGCAATGATTCGCCTGCCGCCGAAACGCTCGCCGATTGCCTCGAGTGTCGCGCGAATCGCAGTCGGATGATGCGCGAAATCATCAACCACCGTGATCTCAGCAGCCTCGCCGATCACCTCCTGGCGGCGCACCACACCGTTGAACACCCTGAGTCCGCGCGCGAACTCTTCGGCGCTGAGTCCGGCGTGGTTAAGCATCACGAAGGCTCCCAGAGCGTTCGCGACGTTCATGCGGCCGCCGAGGGGAAGATGAAAATCATCGGCGACACGCCGTCCATCGCGCTCGATCGCGAATCGTAGGCCACCCGGCTCGGCGTGAACATCAGTCGCGCGAAACTCTCCTTGCTTGAGTCCGAATGTAAGGCGTCGCGCGCGCGTCGCGCTGGTCGAATCGAGCGCGTGCGGAAAGTCGGCGCATACTACCAGCGTTCGGGACGAATCCATCTGGTCGGCGAGCGCGCGAAAGCTCGATTTGACATGGTCGAGATCGCGATAGATGTCCGCGTGATCGAACTCGACAGCAGTGACGATTGCGATTTCCGGATGGTAATGCAAAAACTTGGGGCCTTTGTCGAAAAACGCGGTGTCGTATTCGTCGCCCTCGATCACGAAATCAGCTCCGGCGCCCATTCGATAGTTCGAGCCGAAGTCCTTGGCCACGCCGCCGACCATCAGCGACGGATCGCGCCCCGCAACTTCGAGCACGCGCGCAATCATCGAAGTCGAGGTCGTCTTGCCGTGCGTCCCGGCGACCATCAGCACGCGCTTGTGCTGCAGGAAAAAGTGCCACAGCGCCTCGGGCATCGAGAGGTACGGAATCAGAGATTTTAGCAGTGCCTCCGCCTCGATGTTGTTCCTCGTGATGACATTGCCGACGACCACCAGGTCGGGGCTGGGCGCGAGATTTTCCGCACGGAAGCCCGTCATCACCTCGACGCGCGACGACTTGAGCAACGACGCCGTTGGCTCGTAGAGCTGATTGTCGGAGCCGGTGACGCGAAGTCCCCGCTCGGTGAGCATCCCCGCGAGGGCAGCCATCGCCGTGCCTCCCACGCCGATGAGATGCACATGACGCACCCCCGCGGGGACACGGCTGAGGCGCGCCGCGCTTGATGCGTCAGCCACCGTTGATTGCTTCCATCATCAGATCGTGAATTTTCGGACGAAACTCGCGAATCGCCTGGTTCTGGCGCTTCGGATGCACTCGATTGGTCAGCATCGTGATCGCGATTTCGCGCTCCGGATCGATCCAGATCGATGTGCCGGTGAAGCCGAGATGGCCGACGGAGTTGAGCGAGAAATGATGACCCGAGCTCGAGCCCTCGGGCGACGCCGTGTCCCATCCGAGCGCCCAGCTCGAGCCTTCGATCGTCGTATCGCGGGTCCAGAACTCGCGGATGATTTTCTGCGGCACGTAATCCGAACGCCCCGCGTAACTCGCGATTAACTCCGCCGCAATACGATCGACCTGGCGCGCCGGCGCAAAGAGGCCTGCGTGCCCCGCTACGCCGCCCATCGCGTAGGCGTTCTCGTCGTCCGCCTCGCCGACCAGGATTCGCTTGCGCGTCGGGCACTCCTCGGTCGCCGCAAACATGTCGGGCACGGGCTCGAGGCGGCGCGAGCGCGCGAGCGAAATATCGACGAAGCCGGTAGACCGGAGGCCAATCGGACGAAACAACTTGTCGCGACAGAAGCGGTCCAGAGCCACGCTCGCGACCCGCTCGATCGTCTCGCCGAGCAGGATAAAGCCGAGGTCTGAGTAAATCGTTTTCGTGCCGGGCGGAGCTTCGAGGGTCTCGCGATGCACCTGCTCATAGGCGAATTCCTTGGCGCCGTAGCTCGCCATGAAGTTGATGCGTCCGTGGCGCTCGATCTCTGCTATCCGCTCGTAGAGCGGACGCCACGCCGCGAGGCCCGAGCAATGCGCCAGCAGATGACGAAAGGTGATCGTTGTCTTGCCGTGCACGCCGAAATCGGGAAAGAAGCGCGTCACGCGATCGTCAAGACGGAACTTGCCGTCGCGCGCGAGCATCATCACTGCGACCGAGGTCGCAAGCGCCTTGGTCAGCGACGACAGGTCGAAGACCGTGTCTAGCTTCATCAACGAGCGTTCGGGCACCGTTTGCCTGAATCCGAACGCGCCTTCGAACGCGATATCGCCGCCGCGGCGCGCAACCACCGCCACGCCGGGAATCACGCCCTCTTCGACCGCGCGATTGAAAGCGCTCTCAACTTCACTCCATGCCACCGCTCACACCTCCTCCCACCTAGGCAAGCGCGGGTTCGACAAATTCAAGGCGCCGCGCCGCGCCGTCGACGCGCACCCGCACGCCGAACGGCAAGACGAGATTCTCGCTGCCATGCCCCGCTTCGATTCCGGTAAGCACGGGGCATTTGAGATCGGCGGTTGCTTCCGCGATGAACCGCGTGATCAACCGCGCCTCCTGCTCGTCGCCGTCGATCGGGCGAATCGCGCCAAAGACGATTCCCGCAAGGCGCGCGAGTGCGCCCGCTTGCTTCAGCTGCACGAGCATGCGATCGACGCGATAGGCCTTCTCGCCCACGTCCTCGAGGAAGAGCACGCGCCCGTCGAAACGCGGCGCGTACGGCGTGCCAAGCGTCGCCACGAGCACCGACAGACATCCGCCGATCAGTTCGCCCTCGGCCCTCCCCGCGCGTACCGTCTCGCGCGCGTCCATCGCGAAACTTCGCATCTCACCGAGCAGCAGGCTCTTCATGTGCTCGAACGAGCGTGCGCTCAAGCCCCGCGCGAGATCCATCGCGACCATCGGACCATGCAGCGCGATCATCTTCGCTCGATCGACCAGAGCGTTGAGGAGAAACGTTTCGTCCGAAAAGCCGACGAAGATTTTGGGCGTGCGCGCGATCGCGTCCCAGTCGAGCATCGGCAGGAGCCGGCCCGATCCGTAGCCGCCGCGGGCGGCGAAGATTGCCTTGACCTCAGGATCGGCAAAGTAAGCGGAGAGTTCACCGGCACGCTCGCGATCCTCGCCCGCCAGGATTCCGGCTCGCGCCAGCGCACGCTGCGAGACTTTCACCCGAAAGCCCATTGACGCGAGCACGCCTACGCCGCGCTCGAGATGCGATCGCTCGACCGCGGCGGCTGGCGCGACCACGCCGACCGTATCACCGGGGTGCAGGTGCCGAGGCTTGTTTGGTCGGCTGTTCACTAGTTGTTGATCGATTTCAGAGGGAGCGGCCCACCGCCGCCGCGACCGCGCCGACCGATTTCATCAGCTCGGCGAAAACATTGAGCTTAAGCTGCTGCGGACCGTCGGAGAGCGCGGTCTCCGGATGCGGATGCACTTCGATCAGCAGTCCGTCGGCGCCGGCCGCAACCGCAGCCAGAGCCATCGGCGTGACGAGCGACCACATGCCGGTGCCGTGGCTCGGATCAACTACGACCGGCAGATGCGTCCATTCCTTGAGGAGCGGCACGGCGTTCAGGTCCAGCGTGTTACGCGTTGCGGTCTCAAACGTGCGGATGCCGCGCTCGCACAGCACGACGTTGGGATTACCCTCGGCCAGGATGTACTCCGCGGCCATCAGGAATTCTTCGAGCTTGGTAGACATGCCGCGCTTCAAAAGCACGGGCTTTCGCGTGCGGCCTAAACGCCGGAGCAGCGAAAAATTCTGCGAGTTGCGCGCGCCCACCTGCAGCATGTCGGCGTGCTCGACTATCAAGTCGATGTCGTGTGGATCCATTATCTCGGTGACGACCGGGAGCCCGACTCGCTTGCCGGCGGTTTCGAGCAGGCGCACGCCCTCGCCTTCCATCCCCTGGAACGAGTAGGGCGACGTGCGCGGCTTGAATGCGCCGCCGCGAAGCAGATGCGCGCCCGCGCGTTTGACACCGTCGGCAGCGGCTTCGACTTGCTCCCTGCTCTCGACGGCGCACGGCCCCGCCATCACGGCCAGCTGCTGCCCGCCAATTTCGGCGTTGCCAACCTTGATGCGCGAGCCCTCGGGCCGCACCTCGCGCGCGGCCAGCTTGAAAGATCGCAGCACCGGCATCACGCGCTCGACGCCCGGCGCCGTCTCGAGGTGAGTCAGTGAATGCTGCTCGCCACGCTCCTCACCCACGCAGGCGACGACGGTGCGCTCGACGCCGCGGATGATGTGAGCGCTGTAGTCGAGGTCCTCGACGAGGCGAACGATTTCCTGGATCTCGTCCTCGGTCGCGTGGGCTTTCATTACGACGATCAAGTTCAACACCCCCTGCCCGTCCTCGCCCCCCGCCGCGGCGTGGGCGATGGAAAGGCCGCGTAAAGTCTAGTAATTACATATCTGGACACTTAAATCATCGGCCTGTCCGCACGCCGCGGCCGTTTGGAGAACTGATTGCCCCGCCTACCGCACCGCCCGCTCCGATTGGTTCATACTTCCGACGTGCACCTGGAAACTGATACGCATGGATCTGGTCCCCGCGGCGAGGAGCTTCGCGACCGGGTGCGCGCGGCATTTTCTCGCGTGATCGACCTCGCCAACGAGCGCGAGGCCGACATGCTGCTGATCGTGGGCGACCTGTTCGATTCGGCGCGCGTGAGCGAGCAGGCTCTGGGGTTCGCGCTAGGCAATATCGCTCGCGCTCAGATGCCGGTAGTCATGATTCCCGGCAATCACGACGCACACGACGAGCGCTCGATCTACGCGCCGCTCAATCCCGCGAGCCTGCCCGAGAATCTCCACCTGATCCTCGAGCCCGATGGCCGCTCGATCGATTTCCCACACCTGGCGGCGCGCGTATGGGGCCGCGCGCTCGTCGAGCACACTCCCGACTACCGGCCGCTAAGCGGCGTGCCGGAGCCGGCGCCCGGGATATGGAATATCGCACTCGCGCACGGCTTCTACATGGAGGAAGGCGAGATCGAGCGATCATCGCCAATCACGCCCGAGGAAATCGAGCGAAGCGGCTTCGACTACATCGCGCTCGGCCACGTGCACGTCCTGAGCGACGTCTCCCGCGGCGCGACGCGCGCCTTCTATTGTGGCACTCCAGCGCCACTCTACTCGACCGATAACGCCGGCTGGGTGCTCTGCGTCGATTGCACGCCTGGCGAACCGATCAAGGTCGAGAAGCTCACGGTCTAGTCGAGCTGATTTCGCGACTTCGGCGCGAGCCGAAAAGCAAAACCGCGGGGTGAGATTGCTCCCACCCCGCGATTCTCCCCACCCCGGGTAGAGCTGGCTCTACCCCTTCGGCTTCAACGTGAAGTTCGAAGTAGCCGTCTGTCCCGCTTTGACATCGACCTTCTGGTCGTCGGTGCCGAGCTTCTCCTGCCATACTTCAATCGTGTAGTTGCCCGGCGGAACGTCCTTGATCGTGTAGTTGCCTTTGTCATCCGTGACCGCGTAGTACGGCGTATCGGTGACGTACCACCAGCCGCGCATCCATCCATGCGCATCGCACGTGACTCTGATCACCTCGGGTTGATCGACCTTCTGCTTGATCACCTTCTTGAACTTGGGCTGCGCCATGTTGAACGAAGGATTCTTGGTCGAATAGGTGTGGATGTTGTGCAGGATACCGTCTGAATTGACGATATTGACCGTGCTGCCGGCGGGAAACGCGAGCACGTGCGGCACGTAGTCGCATCCCTTCTGATCGAACGTTACATCTCCCGGCTTCGTCGTGCCCTTGGCATCCTTCAGAACGACGACCGCGTTGGCGATACCGCCGCTCGGATCAACTTCGAGGTCCTCCTCGAAGTGCGGCTTGAGTCCGCAGACATCCTTGTCCTTGGTTATCTCAACCTTCTTTGGCGGCGGCGGCGTGCCGCCGTACTTGACGGTGCCGCTGATGGTGCCGCCGTCGGCGAACGCCGGCGCGGCGCCCGCGCTCAGAGCGGCCGCGGCGAACACGGCAATTGCGATTGCGACCTTCTTCATTAAAGTTCCCTCCTGCGTGGAATCCCCCAAGTCTCGCGTTTTAGTTGCGTTCACTTGCTGCTCACTTTCATCGGCGGAGCGCCCGCGACCTGGCCAGGCAGCGGCTGTCCAGGATGCGTTCCGAACCAGAAAATGTAATCGCGAATTGCGCGAATCTGATCGTCTTGATTACCCTTTAGAATGTCGTCGGGACCGCCCGGGTAGAACGACGGCATCTTGGTGCCAGGCTGCAGCGCCGATGGGTTGGCGATCCACTTCAGTATCCAGTCGGGATTCAGCCGCTGGTGCGCGAGCGCGAGATCAGGCGCCCATCCGCTCGGCGGGCCCTCGGGCTTTTTGTCGCCCTGCTGATGGCAACTGAAACAGTTGAAGTAATCCTTCGACATCAGCTTCTGCCCGGCCTGCAACTCCTCGGGCGGGATCGCATTGGTGTTGAGGAACATGTAAGGCACGCTGATGTCGGACAGTGACGTGAAATAGTTCACGATCGTGTCATCCTCGCCGTTGCTGAAGTGGAAGGTCGGCATCCTGATCTTGAGCCACGGCCGGATCGGCGTCGGGCCTTGCAGGAACGTGAACATCCACTCGGGCTGCACCTTGAATCCTTCACCGTTGAGGATCGGCGGCGCGAAGTTGATCTGGTCCTCGCTGTAGAAGCGCCGGATATAGCCGCCACGGTTCTCGACGATATGGCATCCCACGCAGTTGTAGAAGTTCACCATCCGCCGACCACCGACGATCTCATTCTGCGCCTGGAGGTTTGCGGTCATGCGGTATTTGTCGACCACTTTGCCTTCGGTGAGCGACGCCAGGAACACCATCAGGTTGTTGATGTCCGTGTCGTCGAAATCGAAGTTCGGCATCAACTGCTCGACATCCTTGGTCGCGTAGATGCGCGGCGTGTAGAGCTTGTGGAAGGTCCAATCGTCCCAGGTTTCGGGAATATCGGTCTGGTTGCCGAAGAACATCTCATCCAGATGTTTGGAGCCGAAGGTCGTCAGCTCGACGCCGATACGCGACTCCTTGTCCATGCCCTGGATTTCGTGGCAGCCGAAGCATCCGTACTTGCGCACCAAGGCCTCGCCCGCCTTGATGTTCGCGGGATCCTTGAGGGCGGTATCGACGCCGGGGTCTTCCTTCTTCTCGCCGTGCGTCATCAGGAAAGCGGTCAGCGCCGTGGCCTCGTGATCGGAGAGCCGCAGCGACGGCATCGCGGTATGAGGCGAGAAGTCGCGCGGATTCTTGAGCCAGGTGTACACCCAGGCGGCGCTGGTCTTCTCGGCGATTTTGTCCAGGTTGGGCGCGAAGTCCTTGGTGGTGCGCGTCGCGGTCGGAATGAAGTTGGCAGCGCTGCCGACCGGAGTGCCGAACTTGTCAGCGTCGATCGCATGACACGCTTTGCACCCGACTGATTCGAAGAGGCCCTGCCCTTCTTCGATAAAGGCGGGATTCTTGATATCGGCCTCGAGCGTCGGCGGTTCGGGATGCGCGGCCAACCATCCCTTGGCGTTCGCGGATGAGCTGTCGAACAGGAATGCCGCGAGCTGGATCGCCTGGTCGCGCGTGAACATGAAGTTCGGCATCCGCGTATGCGGCCTGAACTCGTGCGGATCAGTGATCCAGCGCACGGTCCACGATGGATCGAGCTTGGCCGAGGCGAGCTTCAGGTAGGGACCGATCTTGGGCATGTCCTCGTAGCCGGCGACGAGGTGACAGCCGGCGCATCCCATCTGCTCGAACATCCGCTCGCCTTCGACCCAGTTGATTGCGATCTGATCGCCGTTCTTGTTACGTAGCGAGCCAACGTCGGCGTGGCACTTGATGCATCGCGACTGCATCATGTTGCCCTTGAGCAACGGCGAGTCCCAATCGGGATCGTTGCCGTGCGCGAGCCGCACCGAGCTGACCGCCGGTCCCTGGCCCTCATGACACGGCGAGCATCCAAACTTGTCGGGCGGATGCTTCAGGATGATTTCTTCGAAGTTGCTGTGAGTGCGAAACGGCTCAGGCGCGTTCTCGAAACCGCGCTTGTCTGCTCCCATGTGGCAGCTCTGACATCGATCGACGCGCGCCACCGCTTCATCGAAGGCGTTGCGATCGAAGTCGTCGATCGCGGTCTGCTGGATCTTCGGAATTTTCGGATAGCTGAACAGCGTCGCATTGCGGAACTTCACCGGGATCATGTAGCCGTCGGCCTTGTCGATGAGGTCGTCGCGCTTGGTGTTGAGCTGCTTGAGCTTGTCGGTCAGGCTATCGACCTTCGAGTTGATCGCGTCGATCTGATCCTTGACCGCCTGCACCTCAGCCTTGGCCTTGTCGGAGGCGAGATTCTCCTGGTTGAGCTCGGCCGTGAGCTGATCGATCTGCGCTTTGTACTTGGAGGGATCTTCCTTTTCCTGGAGCGCGTGATTGTAGTCGTACCAGCTCTCAGTCATGTACGACTTGGTGAAGCGCACCGCCTGATCTTTTTCGTCGGCCGCGACGTTGAGTGCTGTTAACTGTGAGTTGAGATCCGCGAGTTTGGCAGCCGTCGCGCCGCTCGCGAGGTCGGCCTGCGCCCGGGCCAGCTCCTTCTCGTCCTTCTGGTACTCGGGATCGGCGTCGAGCCGCTTCTGTTCGTTGGCCGCGTCCTGCATGTACTTCTGGTAAGCCAGGCGATCGAACTCGACCTGGTACTCTTTCCACGGACGGCGCGAGATGTTGTCGTCCCAGATCGACCAGACCGAGACGACCAGCAGCAGCGCGACCATGAGAACGAAGAGCGCGCTGAAAGATTTTCCTTCTTCGGAGGGATCGAGCCCCGCTCTGCCAGCCATCTGTACTCTGCTACCTCAGGTTTCAGTCACAGCGCAACGCGTGGCGTTCACGATTTCCCGCCCGCGAAAGTCTCGATGAGATATCCGGCCAAAAACACCAAGATGCCGATGCCGGTGAATTCGTATTCCTTGCCCATTCCGTGCGGCTGCGTAATCCCCACCAGTAACGCGAATCCGACATCGGCCAGTCCGATCGCCTGTAACACTTTCGCGAGGAAGAACACCCTGCCACGTCAGATGTTAATCCACGGTGTGACGAGGATGTACTTGATATTGAGCGCGTGCCGCAGCGCCATCTTGATGAACACGCCCGCCATCGCGAGCAGCAGGAATCCGGTGATGCCGAAGCGCACCGGTCCCCACTTTTCCAGGATCTCGGGACCGCCGCCCGGGAACGCCGACCACGGATCGTTCGGCTTGCGCGCCCGGA
>JASHPB010000158.1 GCA_030038355.1 Candidatus Binataceae bacterium | reverse complement strand
TCGGGCCACCGTCCAACCGGCGAACGACGGCACCCCAGCCCGCTAAATGACGCCCAGACCCGCCGCTGCGGGTGATCGTCGGGATTTTTTCGAGTCGCGCAGCGCTCGCTCAGGATGGGTCCATATATGACAGAAAAGAAGCTCCTGCTGTCCGATTGTCATCGCGAGCGAGCCCAAGTGTCAGCGAGGCGAGCAGGGATCGCCGCGAAGCGATTCGCTGTGTCCGCTTCCGGTCCTCCACGAACCTCGCCCGCTCAGCTCGGCACTGCCCTCAAGGCACTTTTCGCCGCGCGCGGCACCGCGCGACGATACGCAAAGCTCAACGTCCACAGCGTCACCGCCGAGTAGATTAGACCCGCGACCCCGATCGCTGCCGCACCCACGACCGCCGCCGGCACGAATCCAGAAAGTAGTGCCGCGACAGCAATCGCGAGCCCTCCATTGAACGCGCTGAACACGAGCGTACGCGGCCGAGGCTTCGACAATTCCGCGATCGTCACCGCTATCCAGCCCTGGCCTGCGCGCGCTCGCGCGACCGATCCAGCAAACAGCTGATACGACATCCCGATGATGAAGTTTGAGATGAATCCAAGCAGCCCTGCGAATCCATACGCCGACGCGATGCGCGCCCCCGCTTCACCCTGAGCACCGGTAAACGAAAGAATGATGCCGAGCAGCGCCGACACTCCGAGCCATCCCAGCCCCGTGAGCGCGTGTCGCGTCGTCCAGTCGAGCGGCATCCGGCGCGATCGAACCATTCCCGCGATCGTAGCGACGTAACTCGCGAGCGCGAGCACGATCAGAATCGCCCACGCCGGCGTGCCGCGAAGCCCGAAGAGCAGGGCGAACGCAAGTCCGAGCACGGCGGCGGCGAGCGCGTAAATCTGCCAGATCGCGTTGCGCGGCAGCCTCAACTTTGGCAGAAGGAACGCCGGCAACATCCGATACGAGACGGCGACGATCACCATCGTGACCCACCCGACAGCCGCCAGATGCACATGGCTTGCGAGGTTGGTCAGCACGCTGCCGCCGAGGAAATCGTAGCTCTTGTCGAGCGCGAGCGTGAAGCCGAGCGATCCCGCGAGCAACAGAAAACAGACCGCGAGGAACATCCCCGTCTCGACCACGCCGTCGCGCACGCGCGGCCACAAGCAAGAAAACATGTTGGCGGCGAAGATCAGGATCGCGACGATCAGCACGATCGCGGCCAGCCAGATGCCGAACCATACACCGATCGCAAAATGCGCGACGATTCCCGACACGCCGATCGTGTAAATCACGCACTGGACGATTGCGGCGCGGGGAAACGGAATCGGCCGCCGCGTCAGCGCGGGCACGTAGCGGTACATCACGCCCATGACGCCCGCCGTGATCCAACCAAGCGTCATCGAGTGCGTCAGCGCGAGCGGCGTCGCCTGGTAGAAGTACTCCGCGATTGCGGGCGTGACGAACGGCAACGCCGCCGCACCGCCCGCGAAAAAAAGGACCGCCACCACGAAAAAATGGAGCGGCGTCCTCCCGACACCGAGCGGATCAATTGCTGCGGCGCGCTTGCCATGGGCGGCCGTGACCTCTCGATCGTGCTCAGCTTTCGTGTGCTCTTCCGGCATCCGGCTTGCTCGTTAGTTTACCGCAAAATGCAAGGCCCGATGGCTTCTGGAGCCATCATGGCGCTGAAAATTTCTGATGGTTGCCCGCTACAACACTTATGTTCTACTAGTAGAGAAGCGTCTCTGGCGAGAGCCGGACAACTAATGAATGGCAGAGCGCGATTCGTTCCTTGATGGTACGGCGCTCGGCCGCTTGGTAGGTGCAGTTATGCAGCATTCACGGTCGCGAATCATTGTCGACGGCGCGGTGGCGGGCATAATCGGCGGGGTCGTCGTCGCTATATGGTTTCTAATCTTCGACATGATCCGCGGGCATCCGTTCGAGACCCCCACGCTCCTCGCCGCCACGCTCCTACATGGCGTTCACGACACCCATCTCCATCACAGCATGATTCGCCTCACCTTCGAATATTCAATCCTGCACTTCGCTGCGTTCATCGCGGTCGGCATAATCGGCGGACTTTTGCTCGAGGCCGCTGAGACCGAACAGTCGCTGATTTTCTCACTGCTGATCTTCTTTGTCGGCTTTGAAGCATTTTTTATCGCAGTGGCGCTTTTCCTCGGGCCCAACGTGATGGCGGCTCTTACCTGGTGGGGAATCATCGTCGGCAACCTTCTTGCCACGGGCGCGATGCTCACCTACTTCCTGATGCGCCATCCGAGCCTCGCCACCAACCTCCTTGGCGGATGGATCGCCATTGTCCGCGAAGGCGTTACCGCCGGGGTGATCGGGGCCGTGACGGTCGCAATCTGGTTCATGATCTATGACTTCGCCGCCGACCGCCTGCTGCGCACGCCCGCGATGCTAGGTCAGATGATTTTTGACGGCTCGACCCCGCTCGATGGGCTCAGCATTTCGATGCCGGTGGTGCTTGGCTACACGATCCTTCACTTCGGCGCCTTCATCCTCTTCGGCGTCGCGATCGCGATCCTTCTCGCCGCTTCTGAGTGGGAGCCGTTCATGGCGCTGCTTGCACTCCTGCTGCTCGCAATCTTCGAAGTGTTCTTTGTCGGATTCGTCTCGCTGCTCGATTCGTCGGCGCTGGAGATGCTCGGATGGTGGAAAATCGTCGCGGGCAATATCCTGGCTCTCATTGCGATGGGCACGTACTTCCTGAGAGGGCATCGGCAACTGCGCGTGCGGCTCGTCGAGCGTTGGGCGACGCTCGAATTCGAAGGCGAGGAAGTGGAGATGGTTATGCGCGCCGAGCGGCCGCCAACCCGCGGCAACGGCGACGCTCTGCACACCTGATCGGCGGCATCGCCAGTTAGCAGAGCGCGCCGCCCCCAGAGCAGGACCGTCATTCTGGCCGCAGCGAAGAGTTTCGTCCCGGTTCCTCCGCTGCGCAACTCCGTTCGCGTCTCACACAAAGGTAGAAAGTCAAGGGATATTGGCGTCCGAGGCTTGCCGCGCTCGCCGAGAAAACCGGCGAGCGAGATCCTTCGCTCCGGCAACCTACGCTCAGGATCACCCTAGGAGTCGCCCTCAGCCCGCAGCGAATCTGCGAGCGCAGCGAGGGATCTTATCCAGGCATAGGATCAGCGCAGCGGCTGGTCGCGCGCCCTACACTCCCAGCACGTCGCGCATCGAGTAGAGGCCCGGAGGCTGCTTCTCGATCCAGGCCGCGGCGCGAAGCGCGCCGCGCGCAAGTCCAATCCTGCTTTGCGCGCGATGTGTCAGCTCGAGGCGCTCTCCTTCCCCACCGAAAATCACGCTGTGGTCGCCGACCGCATCGCCTGCGCGCATCGCGAGCATCGTGATTTTCCCCGCCGGCCGCACACCGGTTATTCCTTCGCGCTCGTAGATCGCGTTGGCGTTGAAATCGACGCCGCGCGCTGCCGCGATCGCCTTGCCGAGCGAGATGGCAGTGCCGCTCGGCGCGTCCACTTTCGTCCGATGATGAATCTCGATTATCTCGGCGTCGAAATCGGGCAGCGCTTTGGCGACTTCGGCGGCGATCTTCGCGAGCACATTGACTCCCACGCTCATGTTGGGCGCGATAACGGTGCGGGTGCGCGGCGCGATTTGCTTCGCGCGCGCTTCCATCTCGGGCGTGAACCCGGTCGAGCCAATCACGATTGATGCACCGGATTTCGCCGCCACCTCCAGATGCTCGAGCGAAGCCGCCGCGTTAGTGAAATCGAGAGCGACGGTTGCCGCGCGAGCGACCGCCGCAAAATCGTCAGTAATCTTGATGCCCAACTTGCCGACGCCCGCATTCTCGCCCGCATCGGTACCCACCGCAGGCACGCCCCTGGCCTCGACCGCGGCGACGAGCTCGTGCGCCGCCTCGCGCGAGGTGAGCTCGATAAGCAGGCGGCCCATCCGGCCCGCCGCGCCGACCACGATTATGTTGGCCATGACGTCACGCTCGAACTCGCGCTGCCGCGCGCGATTCCTCAGCTCGCCGGAGCTTCTGCCTGCGGTGCCGCGGCCGCTGCTGGAGCCTCCGCCGCGCCCTTGCCGGTCTTCGCTCTGTAGTGCTCCTCGCAGAGGCTGCCGAACGCGCGCTTCTTGCGGCACTTCTCAAACGTGCAGGTGCGGTAACGCGCTTTCGGCATCTCGCCCGCTTTCCACAGACGATAATGTTTGCGGCAGTAACCTTTGCCGACAACTTCGTGCGCGCAATCCTTCGCTTTGCAGGTTCCCTTATTGGTCATGAAATCCTTCTCGAAAAGCCGCTTCTAGAACTCGGATTTGAGTTCGCGGCTGAGCAATTCGTTTACAATAGTGGCTGGGGCCGCGGCTTCATAGAGGGCGCGATAGACGCCATCGACGATCGGCATCTCGACGCCGAGCCGCTGAGCGAGCGCGCGAATCGCGCGCGCATTCGCGATACCCTCCGCAACGGGGCGACCTTCAACTGAACCGCCCCTCTCCTCGAGCGTTTCGCCGCGCGCAAGCCGAATCCCGGCGGCGCGATTGCGTGACAAATCTCCGGTACACGTCAGCACGAGGTCGCCAAGGCCCGAAAGGCCAGCGATCGTATCGCGACGGCCGCCCGCCGCTTCCGCTAGCCGCATGATCTCGGCAAGTCCGCGCGTGATTACCGCGGCGCGCGCGCTCGAGCCGAGCCCGAGGCCGTCGCACGCACCGGCGGCGATCGCAATCACGTTCTTGGCCGCACCCGCGAGCTCGACGCCGATCGCGTCGGTGCTCGAATAGACCCGCACCGTCCGGCTCGCGAACAGATCGCGCGCGCGAATCGCCATCGCCTCGTCGCTCGCGGCCGCCACCAGGGCGGCCGGACGTCCGCGCGCGATTTCCGCGGCGAATCCGGGGCCGCTCAGCACCGCGGGACGCGCGCGCTCGGCGACAAGCTCGCGAATCAGCGCCGTCATCGTGAGCATCGAGCGTTCCTCGATACCCTTCGTGGCGCTGATGAAGATCGCGCCGTTTGGAACCGAATCTGCGAGCGGTTGAAGCGCGGCTCGCGCATGACGCGAAGGAACGGCGAGGATGATCGCGTCGGCATCGCCAATCGCGGCGCACCAGTCGGCTGTCAACGCCACCGACCGCGGAATCGCGACATCCGGAAGATACAATTGGTTTTCGCCCGCGGCGCGAATTTCTTTGAGATGCGCCTCGCGCCGCACGCATAACCGCACACGCCACGCGCCGCGCGCCAGCAACACCGCGAGCGCAGTTCCCCACGCGCCTGCGCCGAGCACCGCGATCGCCTGAGTTCGCGCCGCCATCAAGTCGTCCTAAATCAAGTATAGCGCGCCAAAGATGCGGTGCGGATAACTCGTGAGTCGCGGCGCGGCGCCATCGCGACAATCCAAAAGCGCCGCGCGCGCGCTGAGGAATGCCGCGGTTCAGGTAAACTACCCAGCGCAGAAATCGGTCGGATGTTTCACCTGAAACATTGGCGCCGCGATCACTCCGCGACCGAGCGCGCGATGCGGTAAAGCGGCTCCAGCTCGCGAAACGCGTCGAGCAGCTCGGCGCGGTCGAGCGCGAGCGCCTCGCGCACCTGCCACGCAAAACCAATATCGAGGATGCCGCTCTTCTTCGTGAGCTCATTACCGGCGCCGATGAAGAATTCCGCCGTGGCGGCAACCGCCTGGGGCAGATGCTCGAAACCCCATGCGTCGTAACGCGCGATCTTGGTGCCGCGAAACGCTTTCGCGAGGTCTTCGGCCCTCGAGGCGATGATCCGCGCGATCTCGGGACGTTTATCTACTTCAGTCTTGATCACTGCTCGCGCATGCACCCCCACCGCGGAGATGCAGAGGGCGAGATAGGGATGGCGCTTGTAGCCGCGCGGCGACGGTCCGAACGCGGCGAACGATTCGCGCGGCGGGTTCACCGTGTGCCGCCGATGCGCCGTGACGTGCGGAAAGAACTCCATCTTCAGGCTGCGCGCGAGCTCGGGCGCGAACTCGTCGGCAAGTCGAATCAGCCTCGGCCGCACGTGCTCGTAGATCTTCGCCATGCGCGGACCGAAACCCTCGACGTTGAAAACCTCGAAGTCGTTGCGGATAAATCCGAGCCGCTTCACCCCCGCATCCTCCATGCCCGCGCCGCCGCGCTCGCGATATGCCGCAATACTCTGTTCCCAGTTCTGGCCGTCGAACTGGATGGTGGTAAGTGCCTCGAGCTCGACGCCGTCGACGCAGCGCGCGTTGACGTCGACTTTGTCAGGATCGGAACGCGGGATGTAAAACGCCGCGACGCCGCAGGTCTTGCAGAAGTGATGCTTGGCGACTCCCGTGTTGAAAGTGTAGGTCGCAAGCTCTTCCAGCGGCGTCAGCAGCGTGAATGTTTTACGTGCAACAATCCAGTGAAGGTAAGCCTTCTTCGAGCAAATCGAGCAGTTGCACTGATCCGCTGACACGAGCCGCGGTGCCAGCACTTCGAAGCGAACCTTGCCGCAATGGCATCCGCCGGTCTGCCGCACCGGGCCTTCGATTTCCGCCATCTACGCGTCCTCGCTTGATGTCGCTAGACTCACCGCTCGGAGTCAGCGATGCAAGCAGCGCTTCCAGTCTGGCTAAGATAGGTGT
>JASHPB010000157.1 GCA_030038355.1 Candidatus Binataceae bacterium | reverse complement strand
CGACCAAGTTCGCTACACTGCGGGGATCACAGACATCGTTTCAACGCCAGCCTCAATGCTAGTTTGCGCCGATGGTGCACATCGAGAAGGCACGTTTGCGGTGGGTTGAACTGTATGAACGAGTCCGCGACGCTGGTATGGCGTGTCGCAGATGTGGTGTTTCACGGCCAAGGCTGAGGAAGTGGCGGCGGCGGTATGTCGCGCGTGGTGCTGCGGGCCTTACCAGCCGCAGCCGCCGACCGCGTCAGTCCTCCTGTAAGGTTCGCGTGCGGGAGGAAGAGTTGATTTGCTCATTGCGTAGGGAGCGTCGCCTCGGCAGTAAACGGCTGCGCAATGAATTGCTTCGACTTCACGGGTTGCGGCTTTCGGCGGCGACGATCCACAAAGTTCTCGTCGGGCACCAGCTCAATCGACTTCCCGAGCGGCGGCCGCGACGACATCACAGTTGCCGCTATAGTCGGCCGATTCCGGGTGATCGCGTCCAAATGGACGTGTGCAAGATTGGACCTGGCTGTTATCAGTACACCGCGATCGATGATTGTAGCCGCTACGCTGTGGTGAGTTTGTACGACCGGCGAACCGCCAAAAACACGCTGAGATTCCTCGATAAAGTTGTCGAACAGATGCCTTTTGCGATTCAGCGAATCCAAACTGACAGGGGCCGCGAATTCTTCGCGATCGAGGTGCAGGAGCGGCTACGTGCCTGGGGCCATCAAGTTTCGGCCAATTAAACCGCGCTTGCCTCAGCTGAAGGGCCAAGTTGAACGCGCGCAGCGCACTTCGCTCCAAGAGTTCTGGTCGTCCTTTGAGCTCGATACTCCTGAGCTCGAGCAACGGCTGCAAGAATGGCAACACTACTATCGGGCGCTTAAGCGCCCGATAATTTCCCTCTCAGCCGTAGCGGCGGGCTCGGTCAAGGTCGGCGCCAGCCGGCAAGCGAAGCGCGCAAACCCATGACGGAGCCCGCCGCGTAGGCTCTTCCGAAAGTGAACGGTCAGTGTGATCCGTACAACAAACAGCACGGGTCCTGTTCCGACTGCGGCATATAATCTGGTCCGGTGACTACTGTCGCTGCAACAGAGCACCTCTTTTATCCTCGAGAAGCTCCATTGTGCTCCGATAGCCTTCCTCGACGATTAGGTCGAACGACTTCCAGTCGAGCATATTTACGTGCGATAGCTGTGGTTCAATAACCATGTCCACCCGTTCGTGCAGCTTACGTCCGATCGCATAGCTGCTCATCGTCCCCGCGGCCATCAGCAGCGTTATGATATTGGGTGTTCCCCGACGGGCGTGTCCCGCGAGTTGCCAGAGCGGGCGCTGGTCAAGATCGTCAATCGTCGCTCTGAAGCCGTAGTTGCGCGAAACATCGCTGGCGACCACTGGTCCCCGCCGCATCTCGCTCATCACGTCGGTCGGCAGGTTGTTGAGCACGCCGCCGTCCACCAAGATCTCTGACTCCTCTATAACGGGGGGCAATACGCCTGGGATCGCGATGCTCGCACGTGTCGCGCGCCAAAGCGGTCCAGTCCGATGCACCTTCAGAGATGCAGTCGTTAGATTGGTCGAGACACAAAAGTAGGGATAGACACAATCCTCGATCTGATGGTCCTCCAGGTGCCTCTGCAGAAAGTCAGTGGTCCTTTTTCCGCGAAACAAGGCGACCAGCGGCAGCGTGTAGTCGCTGACAGGATTCGTCACGCAAAACGCTTCGCGCATGTGGCTGGTAAGCTCGGCGTTGCTCCAACCCAGCGCTGCGCCGGCGGCGACGATGGAGCCCATGCTCGAACCGCCGAAGAGGTCGACTTCGAACCCTGCTTCGGTGAGCGCGCGAATCACTCCGATGTGCGACATCCCGCGTGCGCCTCCGCCCGACAGCACCAGCCCAATGGCGCGTCCCGAAATCATCCGGGCTAGGCGCCGGTGATCACGCGTTGAATCGCAACGCAAGTGATGATGCTGGACCATCGGAAAGCGGGACATCATCGCAAGTGTCTGCGACGGCAGTTCCGATTCCGTACGATACAGCACCAACTCGGTGATCGAGCGCTGCCTTTGGTCCAGTAGCAGGGAAGCAGCCGGCGATATGCCTTCGAGCGGTCGGGTTGCTGAACCAATCAGCACGAGCCGTTCCCCCTGTCGCAGACACAAACGCGTCCACGCTGTCGCTCCATAGTCAGCACGAAAGATCATGATGTCATGATCCCGCTCAACTGCGCTGAACCAATCTGCCGGCTGCGACACCGACTCCGCATTCAATACGGTTGCTCTCAATCCGATTTGCTGAAATGCCTCAGCCAGCGACCGGGCGATAAGATCGTTTTCGAATTCCCTAGCAAGCGGAATGAGAACCACTGTGCCGGGGGCCTCCATCGATGGCGTTAGGCGCGGAGGTTGCTGAAGCCGGCTTACCAGCAGATCTGTGATGAAGCGCAGCGCGTGCGGATGCTCTTCGACCAGAATTTCGAATTCCGCCTTAGACAGACGCACCAGCTCGGAATCGCGCAACGCTGCCACCGTCGCGGATCGAGGCAGCCCGGAAAGCAGCGCCATCTCGCCGACGGTTTCGCCGGCAGTCATCTGGCGCACCAATACCTCGTTACCGTAATCATCGGGCAGAAACGCACCGAGCCGGCCCGACAGGACTATGTAGAGCGAGTCTTCACTGTCACCACGATTGAACAGGACCTGTCCGCCTGGCAATCCAAACCAATCGAGTTGCGATGCAACCGCGTGAAGTACGCGCGGCGCGAGCTTCGACAGCGCAGGAAGGACGGTGAGTCTTTCGAGCAGCCTCGGAAAGGTTCTGACGGATTCATCCATCGTCTCCTCGTGGTTCATATCGTGTCCTTCGACGCTGGCTTCCATTTCAAAATTCCCAGGTCAGCGACGAAAATCGCGTAGAACGATTTGACCAACAGGAGTTCAATCACGGTGGCCAGGCTGAGCCCGCCGATCTGTGCGAAGCAGAGGGGCTTCCATAGTGGTCCGCCGTGAATTGCGAGGGGGACCAGCGCAAACAAAGTCGCGCCCACGGTCACCATCACCGGACGCAGTCGTTCGATTCCGGCATCGAGCAGGCCCTGAATCAGTTCCTGGCCACGCTCCCGACTCTCCTCGATAAACTCGAACAGCACGATCACGTGACTCACTATGACTCCCACCAGGCTGGCCACCCCAAGGAAGGCCATGAAGCCGAACGGCGTGTCGGTGAGCCATAAGGCCGCCAACGCACCTACTGCGCCGTACGGTACTGCGCTGAACACCAGCCACGGCTTGATCAGGTCGTTGAACTGAACAACCAGGGCAACGAAGATCAGGGCGACGGAAATTGAGAGCACAACTGCCAGATCGCCGAAACCGCGTTCCTGGTTTGCCTGCTCGCCACCTACGACGATTCGATAGCCAGGCGGCAAGTCCGCACGTAGCGCTGCGATCTTCGGCACGGCCCGCGCCATGACCTCCGAGGGCAGGACGCCTGGTGTCGGAAAAGCGATGATCGTGATAGTCCGAAAATGATCACGCCGCACGATCCGCTCCTGGCTCATCTCGAACCTCATCGGCACCAATTCATTGATTGGCACGGCGCCCCAGCCGGTCAGTGGGTAAACGTAAAGATTGCTGACGTCCGACAACCGGGCGCGTTCTTCCTGGCGAAGACGCGCGACGATGGGGACTTGCAGATCCCCGTCGACCAGCGACCCTACTTGCCATCCGCTGAGTCCCGCTGCTGCGGAACGCGCCACGTCGGCATTGCTGACCCCTGCCAGGTTCGCGCGATCAGCGTCGATCGGCAGTTGGACCGTGGGACTCTCCTGCAACCAGTCGCTGCGGACCCGCGCCGCGCCTGGCGTCTCTCGCAGAATTGCTTCGACCCGGTCTGAAATGTCGCGGAGCGCATGGACATCGGCATCCTCCTGTGCCGGATCGACGTCAGTCTGGCCCACCACATGGAACTCAATCGGATGCTCCACCGGGTTTGTGAGTAGTTGACGGACGTCCAGGAATGCACCCGCCACTGAATCGGAGAGCTCGCTTTGCAATCGACCGACCAGCTTCGGCATGTCGTCTTTGTTGTAAATCTCAAAAATCAGTTCTGCGTAGTTGCTCTGCTCGGGCTGGGAAGATACCGAAAACCAGAAGCGGGGACCGCCACCCCCTACAAATGAAGTTATCGATTTGAGGATTTTTCGTGGCCGCCCGTCATATCCGCGTTGCGATCTGCCATACTCCGCAGCCGTGTGCCGGATTACGGCCTCCGCCTCGGTCGTCACCAGGTTGGTATCGGAGAGCGCGGCACCGTTGCGCAACCAGACGTCGACGTACGCGAGGTACTGAACGTCTTCCGGGAAAAATGCACTCCGCAAATGCGCCCCAAGCGCAAGACCCCCGGCGAGAAACGCGACAGATCCCAGCACGAACGCCTTCCGATGTTCGAGTGCGTAACGACCGAGGCGGTAATACAGACCAGTGACACCGTGGGTGCGCCTATATTCGATCGGCGGCAGTGGCGTGCCGGGTCTCAATAGGTAGTAGCCGAGCTGTGGAACGAAGGTCATCGACACGACGCGCGATGCGATCAGGGCGCACGTCATCACCACCGGCAGGCTGTAGAGAAACTGCCCCGTGTCGCCGCTGATCATCAGGAACGGCAGGTACGCCACGATATTGGTGATGGTCGCGAACAGAATCGGACGTGCCAGCTTGGTCGGTCCGAGCCATGCGGCAATCGAGGCAGGATGACCCATTCCGAGTTCATGCTTGATCGCATCGCCCGCCACTACCGGATCATCCACCAGCAAGCCGAGCGCGATGATCAAGGTCGCGATCGAGACCTGCTGCAAATCGATGTGCAGCGCGTACATCATCCCGAACGTCATCGCGAGGGTGATCGGAATTGAGAGCGCGATCAGCAGCGCGGAACGCCACTCCCAGAATCCCAGCCACGCGACCACCACCACCAGGATGATCGCTTCGTACAGCGCCGACATCAGCAGCGTCAGGTTCTCGTGGACCTGGCGCGGCTGATCGGAGGTACGCTCAACAATCAAGTCCTCGGGAAGCCGATCCTTGAGCGCCGCCATCGCTTGGTCGACCGCCGCGCCAAATTGCCCGATCTGCTCGCCCGACCTCATGAAGACTGCCAGCGTGATCGCGCGGCTGCGGTTCCATCGTCCATCCGGCTGCTGCCATGTATAGAAGTTCAGCAGCGAAGGAGGATTCTGATATCCGGGCAGAATATCGACGAGATCCCGAAGGTAGAGGGGAACTCCTGCATTCGATTTCTGGATAATCATGTCGCCGATTTCGGTGGGACTCGCGAACTCTCCCGTCGGATGAACGGTGACGTCGGTGCCGTGCGCGTTGATGGTGCCGCCGGAGCGAATGATGTTCCGCTCCGCAATAATCTGGGCGAGACGCGAGGGCGTGACGCCGTACGACGCCAGGCGCTTTTGCGAATACGCAAGCTGAATCCACTGGGGTAAAACGCCCGAGCGTGACACCTTTTCGACGGTGGGCACCGTTTCTAGCGTGCGCTGGATCAGATCGGTGAAGCGTTCCAGGTCGCGATAGCTGTACTTGTCGCCGGCCGATTCCTGCAGCACACGTTCGGTGTCCACGGGATCGCGAATCAGCACGGGAGCCCATGCATCGGGATGTACCGCTGGAAACACCGAGGTCCCGATATGATCGGCGATGAACTGATTCGTCAGCTTATGCAGGTCCGTTCCAGGCCCCGGAATCCCATCGATTCCGACGAACCCACTGCCATCCAGGGGTCGCAGATCTCGTCCAAATCCATGCGCTTCCAAGTGCAGCAGTAGCGCGTCGCGAGCGCGCGCGACTATCTCCGTGCCAATCGAGGGCGGATAGAGAGTCACTAGCGAAACGCGCTGCGTCCTTTGCTCGGCGGGAGCAGTTTCGCGCGCGCGCTCGATTGCCGAACGAATCGCGCGCGCACGCAAGGCCAACTCGACTTCACCTTCCTTGGGGCTCGCGACCGTCAGCATCAGGGCAGCGGTGTCGCCAAAGTCGCTCTGAAACTGGACCGGTCCTGCGCCGGCGGGAAGATCGTTGATGCTGTTCAGTTTCAGATTTATGTCGCTGAACTGTTTGGCCGGGTCGGGGAGCCGCTCGGCGAGTTGCACATAGACGATCGCCAAGCCATCCAAGGTGACGGAACCGATGCCATAATTGGTGCTCGCGCCGGCGGGATGAATCGCCGAGTTTTGTGCGATGACGCCCTCGATCCTGCGCGTTACCATTTGCTCGATCTTTTGCGCTTCGACGCCGGGCCATCGGCAAATCGCAACCGCTTGGCGGACCGGGATGTCCGGATCCTTGCGCTTGGGCATCCGCGCGTAACCAATCGCACCCCAACCAAAAACTGCGATCAGAAACACCCACGAGATCGCGCGATTCTCAACGCAGAAACGCGCAAGGTTGCGCGTCGAGCGAACTATCTCGGCGTCGCTGCGATGCGCCATCAGGGAATAACCCTGACTTCGCTGCCCTCGTTGACCATCGTCGCGCCGCGGACGATCACTCGATCGCCCGCCGCCAATCCTTGCGTGACAGCGATCTGATTGCCGACAATGTCCCCCAGGCTCACCTTCCTGAGCTGCGCAAAGCTTCTGCCACCGCGGTCTTGTACGACGTAGATGGCGTAGTCTCTCGAATCGCCGGGCGGGCGCACGATCGCGTTTAGGGGAAGCGTAATCGCGCTCGCGCCGGAGACCGGCGGCGGATTTGCGATCTGCAGCGAGGCGAGCATCCCTGACCGTAGTCGCCCGTCTTTGTTCGGCACCGTCACTTCGACGCTGAAGGTCCGCGTCACTGGATCCGCGTTGGCCGCGATGTCTGTGATTCTGCCAACCAAAGTCGCTCCGGGCAGCGCTTCAATGGTCACGGCCTGGGGCGAGCCCGGTTTCAGGCGCGCCAGTTCCAGGTCCGACACTCCGAAGACCGCTTTCATCTCGTGTGTGTCTGCAACCGTGAACCCGCTAGCGTCCGGTTCAACCAGTGAGCCGACCTCGATTTGGCGATCGAGCAGGGTTCCGTCAATCGGCGATCTCAGACTGCAGTAATCCAGGTTAACCTGCGCTTCCTTTAATGCCGCTTCGGATTGTGCCAGCTGGGATTTGGCGGCAGCGTAATCGTCGGCCGCCTGCTCGTAGGTGGTTGGCGCGATGACCTGCTGGCGGCGTAGTTCCGCATTTCGATCGAGATCGCGTTTTGTCTTGTTGTACAGGGTTTCAGCGGTAGCGACCGCGGTAGTCGCCTGCTTCACTTGCGCCAGATAGGTTTCGGACCTGACGGTGGCGAGTAACTCCCGAGCTTGGACCGCATCGCCGGCTTGGACATCGCGCCTGCGGCCGTCGGCGCCGGTCATCTGCTCGATTGAATTCACGTAGCCGCTTACCTGGAAGGCGATTGTCACCTTTTGAATTGGCTGCAGGGTCGCAGTGTAGGCCGCAGACTGTGATGTGGGGTTCCCGCCTGCGGTTAAGACCGTGACGGCAACTCTCGAATTTGCCGCCGGGTCGCCACGGCCGCAACCGGACTGAACGATGATGAGCAGACCCAAGATCAGCGCTACTCGGGGTTGGAAAGATTCCCAGCGAGGGGCGCGCAGCCTGAGCCAGCCACAGAGAGTTTGAACAAACCGTGAAACTGAACTGCCTACGCTACTCATAAGCACTTGTCCGCAACTGCCGAGTGCTCTATACGATTATGACGCAGAACTATTATACATTTGGTACTATTTTACAACCATTGATATCATGCCTTCTTTTACAGTTCTGACCCAGAACACCTACTTCGTCGCCGACCTGACGAAACTCCCGGCAGCAAGTTCTTTGGCCGCGCTAATCGAGGCCGCCAAGGAGGCATGGTCATGCATGCAGGCGAGTGAAATCCGTGCACGCGCCGAAATGATTGCGGAACAGATCGCTGCCTCAAGTCCTGATTTCGTGGCTCTTCAGGAAGTAGTTCAGTGTTACTCCGGCACATTCGAGCGCATGGAACTCAGGTTCGACTTTCTAGAAATAATTCTTATGTCGCTGCGCCTTCGAGGGGTGTGTTACGCGCCATTGGCCATACGAAGCGACATTGATCAGACCGTGCCATTGAGCAGCGCCGGAAATCTGGTCCGATTGCTCGATCGTCACGCAGTCCTGTTCAG
>JASHPB010000018.1 GCA_030038355.1 Candidatus Binataceae bacterium | reverse complement strand
TCCGCTTTGCGCGCCATCGGCCTTAGGAACAAAATACAGATCGAGGAGCGAATCTTGGCCAACACACGTTATGACCTCGTCGTGATCGGCTCCGGCCCGGGCGGATATGTCGCCGCGATCCGCGCCGCGCAGCTCAAGATGAAAGTCGCGGTCGTCGAGCGCGACCGGCCAGGCGGCGTTTGCCTCAACTGGGGATGTATTCCGTCGAAGGCGCTGCTCAACTCGGCCGAAACGATGGAGCGAATCCGCGGCGCATCGAAGGAGCATGGAATCGAGGTCGGCGAAGTCCGCGTCGATTTCAGAAAAGTGATCGCACGTTCGCGCGCGGCGGCGGACAAACTCGCCAAGGGCGTGCTTTTCCTGTTCAGAAAAAACAAGATCGATTTCTACGAAGCGAGCGCCTCGGTCGCCGGGCCTAACACGGTGGCGCTCGCCGCGGCCCCGGAAAGGTCGGCGCCTTCCGTGAGCGCGCTCGAGGCTGAGCGGATTCTTATCGCGGCTGGCTCTGGCGAGCGGCTCTTCTCCGGCATGAGAGTTGGCGACGGCGTCATCACCAGCAAGGAAGCACTCGTGCTCGACCATCTTCCGGCGAGCGTGATCGTTATCGGGGCCGGCGCGATCGGATGCGAGTTCGCGTACTTCTACCAGGCCTTCGGCACGAAGGTTACGATGGTCGAGCTCGAGAAGCAGATGCTCCCCGGGATGGACGCGGAGGTCGCCGAGGAGCTCAGGCGCGCGTTCGTCAAAAAAGGCATCGGCGTCAACCTCGCTCATGGCTACAAGTCGATGGCGCGCAACGGCGATCAATGGTCCGTGGCCGTCACCAACAACGGCGATGAGAAGTCGTTCGCGGCCGAGGCCGTGCTGGTTGCAGTTGGGCGCACACCGCTCAGCCGCGACATGGGACTGGAGAGAGTCGGCGTCGAAGTCGAGCGCGGAGGGTTCATCAAAATCGATGATTCGTTTCGCACCACCTGCCCGAGCGTCTACTCGATCGGCGACGTCGTGCGTCCTCCGCTGCTGGCGCACAAGGCTTCCGCCGAAGGAATCGCGGCGGTGGAGATCATGGCAGGGGTACGCGAGCCTGGGTTCGATTTGCTCGCGATTCCCGGATGCATCTACTGCCTGCCCGAGGTCGCGACCGTCGGTCTCAGCGAAGCCGACGCCAAAGCGCGCGGGATGGACGTCAAAGTCGGCAAGGTGCCGTTTCGCGCGATTGGCAAAGCGGTCGCGATCAACGAGGTCGAGGGCTTCGTCAAGATCGTCGCGACCAGGCAATACAGCGAAGTCGTCGGCTGCCAGATAATAGGACACAACGCGACCGACCTTATCGCCGAAGTCGTTCTCGGCAAGACGCTCGAAGCTACCACCGCAGAGCTCGGCAAGAGCGTGCATCCGCATCCCACGATGTCCGAGGGAATCATGGAGGCGGCGCTCAACGCAGAGGGCGAATCGATAAACTTCTGATGAAGGCGCGCGAAAATCTGCAAGTCGCTAGGCTCGGCACCGTCGCCTACGAAACGGCGCTCGGGCTGCAGACTGCGATGCTTGCGGCGCGAATCGCGGATCAAATAGATGACACACTCTTGCTACTTGAGCATCCAGATGTGTTCACCCTCGGGCGCGGCGCCGACGAGCGATTTATCGTCAGTAACAGCAGGAAGACTCCCGTGTTCCGCGTTTCGCGCGGTGGCCAGGTGACATATCACGGACCGGGGCAGTTGGTTGGTTATCCGATTCTCAAGCTCGAGGGTCCCGCGCGCGACGTGGGCAATTATCTGCGCGCACTCGAAGAGGCAATGATCGCCGCGCTCGCGACATTTCAGATCGCAGGCGGTCGCCGCCGAGGGCTCACCGGCGTCTGGATCGGCGATCGCAAAATCGCCTCGATTGGCGTCGGTATTCGCCGCTGGGTGACGCATCATGGCTTCGCGCTCAACGTTTCAACGGAGCTTTCGCACTTCGACTCGATCGTGCCGTGCGGAATCGAGGGTTGCCGCATGACGTCAGTTGCCGCGGAAGGTCATTGCGAGGTCACGGTCACGGGATTCGCCGACGCAATGACCTCGGCGTTCGCCGCGACCTTTGACTACGCGCGGGTCGAGCGCATCGAAAATGCGCGGCTGTGGCGGCTCGTCGGCTCCACGAGCGCTTCCGCGAAGGTCGGGCACTAGCGATGACGGTGCGGAAGCATCCGGACTGGATCAAGGTGCGCGCTCCGCTTTCGCCTGAGTACTTCCGCACGCGGAAGATTCTCGGCGACTTGAAGCTGCATAGTGTCTGCCAGGAGGCGTGCTGCCCGAATATCGGCGAGTGCTTCTCGCATCGCACGGCGACCTTCATGCTGATGGGCGACGTATGCACCCGCAACTGCCCCTATTGCGCGGTGACGCACGGGAAAGCGCGTCCGCTCGACCCCGACGAGCCGCGCCGCATTGCGGAGGCGGCGCGCGAGCTTGGCCTGCAGCACGTCGTGGTGACGTCAGTCGATCGCGATGACCTGGCCGATGGTGGTGCGGCGCACTTTGCGTCGACCGCGCGCGCAATCAAGTCGATGTTACCGGCAACGCGAGTCGAGGTACTGGTTCCTGATTTCCAAGGATCATTGGCGAGCGTCGAAGCGGTGATCGAATCGCCAGTCGATATTTACAACCACAATATCGAAACGGTACCGAGCCTTTATCGCAGCGCGCGGCCGGGCGGCCGTTACCAACGATCACTCGACGTGTTGCGACATGCGAAAGACACGGCGTGCGCTTCTGGCAAGCCCACGCTTACGAAAACCGGAATCATGCTGGGCCTCGGCGAGGAGCGCGATGAACTGATGACGGTGCTCGAAGACCTGGCGCGGGTTGAGTGCGATATAATCACGCTCGGCCAGTATCTGAGGCCGTCGCCCGATCATCTGCCGGTCGCGCGTTACGTGCCGCCTGAGGAATTTGCTGAGCTGAGGAGTAACGCGCTCGCGCTTGGCTTTCGTCACGTCGAATCAGGTCCGCTGGTGCGAAGCTCCTACCACGCCTGGGAGCACGTAAACTAAAATTCGCTAGTCGGCCAAGTCAAGTATTTCCTTGATTGCACTTCCGATTCGGGTCATCAGCGGATTGCCGAGGCGGAGTAGAGGCCCTTCCAACAACCTTCGATCATCGATTGTCCGAAGTTGATCGATCAGCAGATCGGAGGCCTCGCGGAGTCCGCCGCTTGCAGCGAGCCCGATTCGGAGCGGCTCGGCACCTGCGATCAGGTTGGTCGTCAGTGGCACGACGAGGATCGACGGATGGCCGGCATCGAGCAACGCCTGCGCCTGAACGATCAGCACCGGCCGGACTTTACCGGCTTCCGTGCCGCGGCGGGGATTCAGGTTCGCGAGCCACACTTCTCCCCGCTTAGGCATCGGGATCTTTCTCGA
>JASHPB010000156.1 GCA_030038355.1 Candidatus Binataceae bacterium | reverse complement strand
GCACCGGCACGAACTTGCTCCGCGAGATGCTCAACACGAACGATCATCTTGCGATGCTCGCGGAGGTGATGACGCCGAACCCGGCGCCTGCTCACTTCGACAATTATCTGCGCACATTGCCCGCCGGCGCGGCCGCCACCGATACTGTGAGCGATACCAAGTCGCTACTCGATAGCTACTTCGACTATGTATACTATCGAATTAGCAACTTCTGGATTGACGGCGACAAGAGCCACGCCAACGCGATCGGAGTTGATATCAAGTACAATCAGGTGCGAACTGTCACTCCCGCCGATTGGAGCAGTTCGAACTCGCCCTACATCGTGGAGTATTTGCGCGAGCGCGGAGCGCTGATTATTCATACGACGCGGACCAACGTGATTCACTGCTCGATTTCCGCGCTGGTCGCCGCTGAGCGCAACCTCTGGCACAACTACGACCGGCGCCGCGTCGACCGCGCCTATCGTATCAAGCCACAAAGCTGCCTCGACTACGCGCGGCTTATCATGCGTGACCGCGAGGTCTTTGCACGTGCCGCCCACGGATGCCGTATCGTTCACTGCCGCTACGAAGATCTCGCAGCCGAGCTTCATGATGTACCTGTCGGAAGCGAAATTCGCTCGTCAGGCGGTCCGCTGACGGATATCGCCGACGCGCTCGGCGTGCCGTTCGAGTTCCGCAACCGCGGCCGGTTGCAAAGAGCGATCGATGTGCCGTACTCGAAACTCATCTCGAATCACGCCGAGCTGGTGCGAGCGGTGCGACAATCCGAATTCGCCGCACTTGCCGATTCGCTGATGGATTAATTCCGCCTTGAACTCTCGGAGCTGTAGCCCGTTCAAATCCGCAACTTCCTGCAACAGGCAAGCGATCTGAATGGCGCCAGCGGTATTGCCACTACATTTTTCAGTGCGCTGCCACGATGGTAGATTTTCTCGGCGTCGGGCTTCGAACTGTTGGATGGCCGACGGCTCAAGGCGGAGGTAACAATGAGAATTTCACCACTGGCAGCGATCGCAGCGGTCAGCCTTTGTGTGTCTGTTGCTTGCGCTTTAGAACTACGGACCGCCGCCACCGTATGGTCCGCCCCTGCAGTATGGATACGGTGCACCGCAATATGGATACGGCGCACCGCAACCGTATGGCGCCTCGTACTATGGCGGTTCGCAGGGGAACAATCCGGCCGCTGCGATCGCAGGCGCTGCCGGCGCCTTAGCTAACGAAATGGGACAGCCGCGAGGCGCGGGTAACGATGCTGGCCAGGCCGCGGAGATACTGAAAGGTATCGCCAGCGGCGGAAAACAATATCCGTCGCCTTACGGACAGCCCGCGCCGTATGCGGCGCCGCCAGGACCAGGACCGGCGCCTTACTAGGGCAACGGACTATTTGCTTTTGGCACGTAGAGCAGTGATCGCGTGATGATAAGCGCGTCGCTTTCGTCCATCTGTTCAACGCGATCGTAGAACAGGCGAACACCCTGGCATCGCTCGGTTTCATTGGGATCAGATCTGCTGTCGGTCAGGTCCAGGAAGGCCAGCTGCGCGGGCGGCGACATGCCGTCGAGCATTACGCGTAGTGCCATCTGGGTGTCTTCGGGTGATGGGGGAGGGCGAACCGGCAGACCTTCCAGCACCGCCATAGCGGCGGCCACGAACATCTCGGCCCATCGACGCTGCAAGTCGTCGGGTAATCTTTCGATCGCGACGATCAGCCACTCGCTGTCGCGGCTGTTCCACAGGCGCTCGCAGGTATGAATATCGACTTTCCTCGCGAGAGCGCCCCTCAGATGCGACATCCCCCGGATGGCGGGGTCACTGAGGCGCTGAAAGCCGTTGCGCGAGGCGAGCTGCACAACAATCGCGACACTCAGCCGGTCCTGAGGTGCGCCATTAGCGATCGGTTTGAGATGCGCTCTTTGCGCAGCGTCTAGCACCAGGCAGTTGCTGACGACGACCGCGGCGAAGACCGACCTATCCGGCCGGGCCGGCGAATTTGTGCTTCCGCTCGCTGCCGCAACGATCGGGATCGCCACGAGCCATGCGGCGGTGAGCAGTACGCGCTTGCGTATGTTTCGCATCGTGATCTGCGAGTCGATCTGCCAGCGAAATGTACGCGCTGAATATAGTCGCTTGCCGCGCCGAATCGGAGAGGTAAGTAGTGCAGCATTTGCACGTGATTGAGCGTATCGGGGGACCGGACTAGTTATGGGCCGTAAGTAATCGTACTCTGCGGGAGACACCTATGGCGGCGCGAACCGGTAAAGAATTTCTAAGCGGACTCAGGAAGCCGCGCGATATCTGGGTCAACGGCGAGCGCGTCAATGATGTCACCTCGCATCCCGCATTGGCAGGGGCCGCCGAAACCTTGGCGGCGGTCTTCGATTTGCAACACGAAGCGGCCGCCGAATGCCTCATGCCGGACCCCGAGACCGGCGAGCCTATCAATGTAAGTCACATGATTCCGCGCTCGCGCGAGGACCTGGCGCGCCGTCATCTCGGGCTCCAGCGCGTCGCGGAATTCACCGTCGGATTGATGGGCCGCACTCCCGACTACATGAATGTCACCTACGCCGGATTCGCCGGCCGCCCCGACGAATGGGCGGTGAACGGCAACGATCGCGGCGCCGCGAACCTGGTTGCGTTCCAGAAGACGTTAAGGCGCAACGACCTCGCGCTGACCCACACTATCGTTCATCCCACGATCGACAAGTCGCAGGGCGACGTGCCGCACGCCGGCAATGAAGTCGCGCTGCACAAGGTTGCCGACACTGACCACGGTATCGTTGTACGCGGCGCGCGAATTCTTGCGACGCTGGCGCCGTTTGCCGACGAGATCGCGGTATATCCGGCGATTCCGTTGCCCGAGGACGCTGATGCGTACGCGCTCTCGTTCTCGATTCCGATGGAGACGCCGGGGCTGAAGTTCCTCTGCCGCGACAGTTGCGCAACGCAGGCGAATCTCTTCGACCGCCCACTCTCGAGCCGCTTCGACGAGCAGGATGCGTTCGTGATCTTCGATGAGGTCGAGGTGCCGCGCGATCGCGTTTTTATCAACGCCAATCGCGAAGCCTACAACACCGTGATGACGACCGGCTGGTACCCGAACATCATGCAGCAGACGATGATTCGCGCGCAGACCAAGCTCGAGTTCGCATACGGGCTCGGCGTGCGGATGGCCGAGATCATCAACGACGTGTCGCCGGCTACCTCGCAAATGCTCGGCGAGATCTGGACCTACGCCGAGTTCACACGCGCTGCGATTCATAGCGCCGAGAGTGACGCCTTCGTTTACGGTAGTGGCGTATGCTTTCCGAACGGCGGGCCTTTCGCCGCGCTGCGTGCGGCGCTGCCGACGTGGTTCCCGCGCGTCGCCGAGATTCTCACGCTCATCGGCTCGCACAATCTGCTTGCGACACCGAGCCAATCGCAGCTCGCCGATCCGAAGTTGCGTCCGCTCATCGACAAGTACCTTGCCGGCGCGAAGGGAATCTCTTCCGAGGAACGCGCGCGAGTCTTTCGCCTTGCGTGGGATTTCGTTGGCTCGGCGCTCGCCGGCCGCAACGAACTCTACGAGCGCTTCTATCTCGCGTCAGGGGCGCGCAATTATCAGATCGCCAACGTGCTCGCGTCCAAGGAGCGCGGGCGCCGGCTGGTCGATCAAATCCTCGGCATTGCCCCGATCAACGCTCCCCAGGAGGACGCCACGCGCCGCATCGTCAACCTGCCGAGCCGCGGAATAGAGAAGTGACTGCGTCTCGTGATACGCATTCCATAGTGCCGACAATCAAGAATTTCATGAGCGCATGACGCTCGGGAGGCCGCAAATGGTCCAGGTCACAGAACTCGGCTACATGGGAATCGGAGTGAAAGACCTCGAGGCGTGGAAGCGCTTCACCACTGAGATCGCGGGCATGGAGCTGCGCGACGAAGGCGAGCGCGATCGCGCGTACCTGCGGATGGACTACTGGCATCACCGCGTCGTCATGCACCAGAACGGGAGCGACGATCTCGAGTATCTTGGCTTTCGCGTTGCCGGCGCCGAAGAGCTCGAGGAGATGCAACATCAGCTGAGAGAGGCGGAAATCAAGTTTCGCGCCGGTTCTGAGAGCGAGGCCGAGGAGCGCCGCGTCCTCGCGCTGATCAAGCTCGAAGATCCTGACGGCACCCCGATCGAGATTTTTCACGGCCCGCTGATTCAAGCGTCACGCCCGTTCCATCCCGGGCGACCGATGCATGGGCGGTTCAAGACTGGCACCGGAGGACTCGGCCACTGCATCATCCGGCAAAAGGATCCTGCCGCTGCCTACAGGTTTTTCCGCACGCTAGGAATGCGCGGCGGCGTCGAATACAAGTTCCGCTTCGGCAAGAACACGGCGCAGCCGATTTTCATGCACTGCAACGATCGCGATCACACGGTTGCATTCGGAATCGCGGGGCCCGAGCGCCGCATCAATCACCTGATGATCGAAGTGGACAATCTCGACGACGTGGGCCTCACCTACGACCTGGTGCGCAAGAACAAGATTCCAGTGAACATCCTGCCCGGGCGACACTCGAACGATCAGATGTACTCGTTCTATATCCGCAATCCCTCCGGTTGGATGTGGGAGTACGGATGGGGCGCGCGGCCTTCGACGCATCAATCCGAGTACTACCTCGAAGATACGTTCGGGCATCAGCCGGAGTCAGGCGGCTTCAACATAAACTTGAAGGAATAATTTGGGTTATGCGGCGATTCCTGCCCGGCGAGATGCTCGCGCGGCCCGATCACTTCATCGTCATGAGCGTTGGCAAGATGCGCGCGATTCGCGCCGAGCAGGATTTGACCGGCACGATAGTGCCACTCGATGAAGAACACTTGCGGGCTCGACTGCACACCATCTACACGGGCGAGCTGCAGGCGATGGAAGCGGCGGGGCGCACGCTGTTCGATTTTCCCGACGCGCCGTGGGAGTTTCAGCTCGACATGGCGCGGCAGGTCTGGGATGAGTCGCGCCACAGCGAAATCTTCGAGCGCTTGCTCGCATACCTTGGCGCGGCGCCCGGCGACTACGTCGAGACCAACCTGCTCTGGCGCTGCACGCTGACCGATGATCCAGCGGAGCGCGTCGCCGGTATCAACCGCGGGCTCGAGGGACTCGCATGCGACACCTTCGAGCAGCTGATTCGGATCGCGCAGCACAATGGCGACGTGATCGTTGAGCGCGCGGTCGATTATGTTCTGGCCGACGAGATCACTCACGTCAGAATGGGCTCGCGCTGGATGCGCCAACTGACGGCCGACGATTCGGAGCGGCTGAAGCGTGCGCAGGCATTCCAGGATGGTGTCGACGAGGAGTTGAACTTCCGTGGCCGCCGCCGTGCGCGAGAGGACCTTGTCCACGATGATGGCCGCTTACTCGCGATCGCGCGAGAATCGCGCCTGCTGGCTGGGTTTACCGAGGAAGAAATCCGCCGCCTGGTGGAATCGGCGCGTCGCAGCGCCGCCTACTGAGAGGCCGTCTCTTCGGCGCGCAGGCGGTGGTGTCTCGGTTTGGTGAGGCATGGGAAAATTCATCTTCGGGATGATGCAGCCTCTCGACGGTTACATCGCAGGCGTGGCCGGGGGGGCGGAATTACCACTTCCCGGCGCCGCGCTTCATCGGCACTTCAACCAGCATGTCGGCAGGTTAGCCGGCAGTTTGTACGGTCGCCGCATGTACGAAGTGATGCGCCACTGGGACGAGGATCGGCCGGAGTGGGGCACGCTCGAGCACAACTTCGCGGCCGCGTGGCGGGCGCAGCCGAAATGGGTCGTGTCACGCTCGCTGAAGTCAGTCGGCGCAAACGCGACGCTTGTTGATGGCGACGTAGAAGCGTTCGTGCGCGGGTTGAAGGTGGAACTTGACGGAGTGATCGACGTCGCGGGGGCCGATCTGGCAGGAGGCCTACCCAACTCGGACTTATCGACGAGTATCGTCTCTACTTGCGGCCATTCGTGCTTGGCTGCGGCATACCGTTCTTCGCTCGCGCTCGGCCGCAACTGCGGCTCGTCGCCACCGACCGTGTCGGAGAGGATGCGGCCCGGTTGACATACGTGCCGGACTGAAGGATGCGCCGGAGCTTCTCTGATCGTTGGGCCCAAAAACCGAATTTCAGAGTTTCAAGCTGAGACACTACCCCTCAACCGCCGCTATGGAATCGCAAATTGGTGGCTGCTAGCGTCTTTCTTCCTTAGACATCTCAACGGTTCTGGGCGCACGCGGCAGGGGAGAACGCGCGGGTGATCCCGATTCGCTACAACTTGCGAAGCCTGATGGTGCGGCGCGCAACCTCCGCGTTGACCGCATTCGTGGTCGCGCTGGTGGTGATGATCCTGTTCATCCTGTCAGGATTCATTGCTGGACTGCGCCAGACTGTCATGCGCAGCGCCGCGCGCGACAACTGGATCGTGCTGAGCCGCGGCACTGCCAGCGAGCCCGACAGTTTCATCAGCCGCGACCAGTACGAGATCATCAAGAGCCGTCCGCAGATCTCAACCGACGCTGCCGGCGAGGCGCTCGTCTCGCCGGAGACCATGACCGGCTTGAATCCCAATCCCGACGAAGGCGTCGGCAGCATGTTCACTCAGCTTCGCGGCGTTTATCCAATTGCTTTCAAGGTGCACGGCGACATGAAGCTCGTTGAGGGCCGATGGCCGGCGCATGGCACGGCCGAGATGGCGGTCGGGCGCAAACTCGCGGCACGCTATCCGAATCTCGCCGTGGGTAGCGATTTTCGCTTTGGCAAACGAACCTGGAAAATCGTCGGCGTCTATTCGGATGCCGATAGCGCGCGCGAGTCGGAAGTGATCGCGGATCTCGATGTGCTCGGGCAGGAGGTTCACTTCGGCAACGGCTTCGAGGCACTTCATGTTGTGCTGCGGCCCGGCATGGAGGATGCCTTCCGCGATTCGCTCAGCACTGACTCGCGGCTCAAGCTCGACGCGATGAGCGAGCACGAATTCTACGCGCGGCAGACTGACTTCGTTAACCAGTTACGCGCGCTCGGCATGATCGTCGCCCTGATACTCGCGATCGGCGCAATATTCGGCGCGATGAATACGATGTACACGGCGGTCGCGCGCCGTACGAGCGAGATTGGCGTGCTTAGGGCGCTCGGATTCAACCGCCTCAACGTGCTGATGTCGTTCGTGGGCGAGAGCGTGTTGCTCGCTATGGCGGGCGGCGTCGCGGGCGAATTCCTCGGCATCGTGGTTGCGGCGGCGACCGGGCTCAGCAGCAATCTGTTAAACGTCGGTTCTTACCTCTTTCGTTTTCATCTCACGCCGGCGGCGTTCCTATCCGGAATGATCGCGGCGGTTATCATTGGTGCACTTGGCGGATTGTTGCCGGCGTGGCGCGCGTCGCGTATTGGCGTGATCGATTCCTTGCGGGCGGTGTGAGGGCAAAGAGCGTATGAAGCTGTTCAAGCTCATCGTCCGCAACATGCGGCGCAACTTGAGACGCACGATTCTCACGACGCTGACGCTCGCGCTCGCGACCTTCATCTACACAATCCTCGTCTGCGTGCCGGCTTCGATGGACAAAATCGTGAGCGACGCGTCCGGAACGCTGCGCCTGGTGGTGCTCAACCGGACCGCGCCCTGGGAGGATTTGCCGGCGCGCTACTGTGACGAGATTCGTGAGATGCCCGGTGCGGCCGCGTGCGTGGGATTCACCGGATGGTTCGCGACCTGGCGAAATCCGAGCGAGCCGGTATTTGCGATCGCCGGTGGCCCCGAAATGCCGCAAGTCTTTCCTGATTATCAAATCACCCGCGACCAGCAGGCTACGATGGCGCGCGAGCGGCGCGCCGCCGTGGTTGGCCGCGTGCTGATGAAGAAGTACGGATGGCAACTCGGCCAGCAGATAACGCTGCGCGCGACCAGCGGGGATCACATGCAACTGCCGTTCATCATCACCGGCATGATGGAAGCCAAGCGCTATCCGAACCTCTTCCTCTTTCGTCGTGACTATCTGATGGAAGCGCGCAAGGCGCACGGATTGGGCGCCGACGATATAGCCTGGGAACTGTTCGTGCGCGCTGACAGCGCGAGCACGCTCGCGCCACTTGCCAAGGAAATCGACAATCACTTCCGCAATTCGGACTACGAGACGCGGTCAATTACCGAGAGCGACGCGCTCGCGTCGGGCCTCTCCGCGCTCGGCAACGTGCGCGCCATCATCTTTGCGCTCATCTCGGTAGTGCTGCTGACCGTACTTCTGATCGCCGCCAACTCGACCGCGATGATGGTACGTGATCGGATCAGCGAGGTTGCAATCATGCGCGCGCTCGGTTTTTCACGCGTGCAGCTTGCGGGAATGTTGTTCGGCGAGTGCGCCGCGATCGGCATCGTCGGTGGCGCAATTGGCGCCGGCATTGCGCTTAAGCTCTTCTACGCCGGCGTGACACTCGGCGTGGTGCTCGAAGGGAACGGCGCGCTATGGGTGACGCCCACGCAGGCAATTAACGCCGTGACCGTTGCCGCAATTGTCTGCGTCGTGAGCGGTCTTATCCCCATCGTCGAGGCACTCAGGATTCCTCCCGCCCTCGCATTCCGCCAGGTGGTCTAGCGCCAAGGGATCTCTCGACTCGCGTCCGCACGGATCGTGCACTCGCGTTACAATCTGTGCCATCTTCGAATCATTCATCTGATGGCAGAGCGCTGATTCGGCGCGTCGCAGAACAAGTTCGCCATAGCGCGAGCGCATCGCTCCTGCTCGATGATTGCTGATGCAGTCCGACCTGCATCTGTCGGCGCGGTTCCGGGGGTCGGCGAGTAGACTCAATTGGAACGGATGATTCCATCAATGCCGGACCAGGCTGCGCGGCTGCGCGCGGAAACCTCCTTAGCGGAATTGAACGAGACCAGTTATCGGCTCATGATCGTCTCACCCCATTCCTTGAGTGGCGGTCCGGGTGACATTCAGTCTCACTTGTGGGTGGCGACCTTCATTGGCGTTCTGATCCTGGCGATGCCGGTGACGCTTGGCCTCGCGCGCAGCGGCGAAATCCTAACGTGCCACGTAATCGCCGTTTTGCAGATGCCATTGTCGGCGCTGCTCATCCACGTGACCGGCGGCCGAATCGAGATGGTTCGCTCGCGTTTTCCCGCCTTCCATCGCGATTGGAAGGTCCTCATCTCGGGCTTCGATCGTAACGGCGACTCACCACCCGGTCTTCGGCCTCTGCATGCCTCAACAGATTTACGGTGTGGCGGCGATTCAACCCTGGCGACGGCTCGAGCACACAGGATAGCTGGTCTGAGGATATCTTCCTCATCGTATCGATCAGACTGACGGTGGATCTGATGAAACAGTCGGCGATCAATCAGGCGGACCTCGAGACCCTCAACGAGTGCATCGAGAATCAGGTCGCCCGGCGCACCGCCGAATTGGTAACGGCGCGCCGAGCTGTTCGAGGCTATCGCGAAAGCGATGGCTAACGCCGAGAGGCGCGGCGCTCAAATCGGTGCCCGCGCCGCCGCCGTTCGGCAGCATGATTCGGCGGCCGCTGGCGGACGTGCGAAGGTGCTCTACCCCCATCAGGCGCTGACACCGCGAATCCGATCCGACTACTGCTCACCGATGACTCGCCAGACAATCGGCTTCTGATTCGCGCCTAGCTGAAAGATTCGTTTTATCATCTCGTTGAGGCCGAGAACGGTGCAATTGCAGTCGAGAAGTAAAGTCCGCGCGCTTACGACATCATCTTGATCGACATCCAAATGCTGATGGATGATTGACCGCGAGGCGGCTCATACGAGAATGGGAGTGCGCGCCATCGAAGCGTCACGCTAGGATCGTTGCCCTGACGGCTTCGGCGCTCGAGGAAGACGTTCGCCGCACGCTGGAAGCGGGCCCGGACCGTCACCTGTCCAAGCCGGTCCGAAAGGCGACGCTCATGGCGATGATAGCGAGCATGGTGCGACAATGGTGGCCGGGATCAGCACTGCCGGTCCCGCTCGCCCTCATGCCAGCTAATTGTGCTCAAGGCAAGTTTTCCTTGCCTCTAACTTGCATCTCCGCTACGTGCTGATGGGACCCCGTGCTAATCATGCACAGAACAATTCAATTCAAGGATAATTCGGCCAAGCTGCTTGGCAGTTCCAAGGAGCTTCGACGTCCGGGCGAAGGCGAGAAACTCTGGATCGACCTCCAGGACTGGAGTGAAGCGGAGCTAGCGGCGCTGGAAAAGGAATTCGGTTTCCATCCGCTCGCGATGCAGGAATGCGTCCGCCAAAACGAGCGCGCCAAACTCGACGACTACGATGACTACTTGTTCATCGTGACTCATTCGATATCGCTCGACGGCAACGGCCGCCGCGGTGTGCTCACATCCGAAATCGATATGTTCCTCGGCAAGGACTATCTCGTCACAGTGCATCGCAACCCTGTTGACGTCATCGACGAGGTCATCAAGCGCGTCGAAGCGGAGCACACGCACGCAACGCACGGCATGGACTTCGTGCTGTACCTGATCTTCGACGAACTGGTCGATGCGACCTTTCCGATCATCGACAAGATTTCCGATCAGCTCGAGGACGTCGAAGCGTCGATCCTGAAGCGCCTTGAACCCTGGCAGCTCCGCGAGTTGTTGAGGATCAAGCGCCTGCTAATCTCAATTCGCCGTGTGCTGTCACCCGAGCGCGACGTGCTCGCGATGATGCTGCGGCGCGACGACGATCGTATCGACGAACGCACCGCGCTCTACTTCCGCGAAGTGTACGATCACGTTGTGCGCAGCTACGAGCAGATCGACGTCGAGCGCGATCTGCTCGGCAACGCGATGGACGCTCACATGTCGATGAACGCGAACCGCAGCACGGTCATCATGAAGCAGCTCACCATTCTGGCGTCGATCTTCCTACCGCTCAGCTTCATGACCGGATTCTTCGGCCAGAACTTCAGCGCGCTCCCGTTCGACTCGAAGTCGCTTTTCTATGTCGAGCTTGCGGCGTGCGTAGCAGTGCCGGTCGGGATGTTCTATTGGTTTCGGCGGAGCGGTTGGCTTTAGCTGCGAAAATCACGCCGCCGAAGCGCCGTCGCGTCCATGGTCGGCCGTGCTCTGCGGTTTCTCATCGGCCAGCTGAACCAATTGCTTGCCGATATTTTCGCCGCGCAGCATGCCGATGAACGCCTTGGGCGCGTTCTCGATCCCTTTCGTGATCGTCTCGCGATACTTGAGCTTCCCGGTCTTGAGCCACTCCGCCATCCGGTTCTGCGCTGATCTCATCTTGTGTGCGAACTGGAAGACGAGGAAGCCCTCCATTCGAGCCTGCTTTTCAATCAAAAGACCGAACAAGCGCGGGCCTATTTCGGGCTCGATCGCGTTGTATTGCGAAATCTGGCCGCAGAGGCTGATGCGGGCCCTGCGGTTGATCAGCGGTAACACAGCGTCGGTGGTGATGCCGCCGACGTTGTCGAAGTAGATGTCGATGCCGCGCGGGCAAAGTTCCGCGAGCTTCGCATTCAAATCGGGGCAGGTCTTGTAGTTTATCGCGGCGTCGAAACCGAGTTCACCGGTGAGCCACTCGATCTTCTCGTCCGAGCCGGCGATCCCGATCACGCGGCATCCTTCGATCTTCGCGATCTGTCCGACGATCGCGCCGACCGCTCCGCCCGAGGACGAAACGACCAGGGTCTCGCCGGCGCGCGGATGGCAAATCTCAAGCAAGCCGAAATACGCCGTCATCCCCGTCATCCCGAGGACGCCCAGCCACGTGGAAAGCGGGGCTAACTCCGGGTTGATTTTCTGAACGCCGCTGCCGTCGGAAAGCGCGTACTCTTCCCATCCGAAGTAGCCGCTCACGATTTCGCCGACTCGAAATCGCCGCGAGTTGGACTTGATGATCCTGCCCACTCCGCTGCCGCCCATCACTTCGCCGATTTGGACTGGCGGCGCATATGAGGGCCGATCGTTCATCCGTCCTCGCATATAGGGATCGACTGACAGGTAAATGACCTGGACCAGGAACTCGTCCTGTCCAGGAACTGGTATCGGTGATTCAACCAGCTTGAAGTCGGACTCTTTGGGTTCGCCAACGGGCCGAGCGGCAAGAGTGATTTGACGATTGATCGTAACCATGCACTGAATTCCCTCTATTCGTTATGGCGTAGAGAGGAAAAGGGTTTCGAATGTTTCTCGAGCCACCAATATCCTCGAAACGATGGCCCAGAGACAATCCTGAACGCGTCTCAGCTGAACCGGCGTAACGCAATGTTACGGAAATTTAATGTGGGAGAAATAAGTATATCACGCCGCCAATCACGACCAACAGCCCGGGATTCACATGCCGCCAGAGCAAAATCGCGAACACGGCCAACGCCAGGGCCATCGCTTCGAAGTTAATCCTGATTGCGCCGAACACCGCAAGTTTCGCGATTGCCCACGTTCCTGACAGCATCAGACCGATTGCGACCGGCGCCATCCCGCGCTGCACCGAAACCCGCCACGGCGATTTCAGATGCTCCCACCATCGATTGACCACGAGCGTCAGGATGCAATCCGGAACGAAGAATCCGATGCCGACCGCCAGCGCGCCAAGCGCACCAGCCATCCGGTAGCCGATGACAAGCACCATCAGCATGTTCGGACCCGGCGCCACCTGGCCGAGGCTGTAGATGTCGCGAAACTGCTTGTCCGTGAGCCAGTGGAAGGTATGCACGGTCATGTGCTGCATTTCGGGCAGCACTGCGGTTCCACCGCCCATCGCGAGCACGCCGAGGAGCGCAAACACCAGGAACAAATGCAAAATCCGCGTCATGCCGAAGTCCGTCAGCGCCGATGCTTCTCGTGATGCTCGCCGCGATGAAACGGCAGCGATTCGCCGAGATGTGGCCGGCTCGGATGCGGCCGGTAAAGGAGCACCGCGATTGGGCCAATCGTTAGCAACACCAGCGGCAGCGAAAGCTTGAGCACGCTGACCGCGATGAAGGTGGCGAAAATGATTGCGATATCGGGAAACTGGCGGAATTGGCGCCGTCCGAGTTGCAGTGTCACCGTCATCAGGAGTCCCACCGCGGCGGCCGCAACTCCCTCGAGCAGACGCGTGATCAACGGGTTCTGCCGGTTCGATTCCCAGAGGATACCGAGCGTCATGACGACGATCGCGCCCGGCAGCAGCATCCCGAGGACAGCGAGCGCAGCGCCCGGGACGCCGCGCAGATCGTCGCCGACAATCACCGACATGTTAACCGCATTGAGCCCTGGCAGCGTCTCGCTTACTTCCATCGCGTCGAGGAACTGCTCATCGGTCATCCACTCTTCACGCCGCACCAGGTATTCGCGAAGATAGGCCACCGCGCCGCCGCCGAAGCTCAAGCCTCCTGCCAGCAGGAAGATTCGAAGAATTGTAGAGAGTGAGGGCGGTGGCTCCGCGGGCGCCGCCTCACTCGTGATGCTTTGATCCTGACGTTCCGTACCCGTAGATAAGAGCGGTTTTGGTTGTTCCACGCTGCACCCAATCCGACGCCCGCGACTGCAGGCCGGTGTAGAAGAATTCGGACAACTCGCGCGCCTTGTGCGGCACTGCGTCAGGGTTGTCGAACTTCAACTGGTAGCCAAACTCCGCCACCAACGGCTCATTGGTCTGACGCACCCGCCAAACAGCGACGTTGGCCTTTGCCGTAAGATTGTGACCGAAATCGAGGATTCCAAGATCGACCAGGTATTCCTCGATCGAAAGTCCATGCACCACGCCCAGCGCGGCTTTCGGATTGGCGCCGATGTTCTTGAGGGCGGGAAACGCGTCGGCTGTGGTCTCGAATTTCTGAGTCAGAATGATATTGGGTGTATCCAGCTCGCAGTTGTGCGAGTAGATAAGCCGCATGCCGAGCGCGCCGTCCTTCGGCAGCAAAATCTCTTCCTTGAATTTCAGCACGAACTGGCAGGGCAAGAGCGGCCGCGGATCCACCGCCTGCGCCTTTGTCTTGTCCGGATCGCGAAACTTGAGCACCAATTCATGGTTAGGATCGGGCACGCCGTGGCGATAGAAGGTCCGCTTCCGCAGGATGAAGCCCGCGTTGTAAAGCTTGAAGTGAGGAGTGTCGTAGAAGAGCACTTCGCGCACGTGCGGTTTGGCGTCGTCGTCGATGTGGCTCAAATGGACATCGTGCGCTTTGGCGGTGTGATGCGCGAGCTTCCAAAACTCGTGGAACGCGTGCTGATCGGGGAATTTCTCCGGCTTTAGCAGGAGCTTGTATTCACGAAATTGGATGAAGTCCGAGGGAACGATCGGCTGGTAAAATGTGTCCTTCAAATGGTGGTGAGCTTCCGAACTCATCGCGTCTTGCGCCCTTCTCCGCCTCGTTGCACCTACGCCCCACCCAACATTGAGCCCTAGCGCGCTGCCATGAATCTAGCGCTCCCAACCATTCCGAGTATCAGTATGAAAAGAATCCGTCAATTGATGCGCGGGTAAGCGCCTATTATTGTGCGCTTGCATATCACGCCTCTTGCGTAATTGGATGCCTGGGACACGCCCGTGGAGTACACCAACAGCGACCGGAGAGTTATCAATGACCACCAATGCGCAATTTAGAGAACGCCTCGAGGCTGCTGTGCCTCGAGGCATCAGTATCGCCACTCCGGTCGCGGCCGCGCGTGCCGAGGGCGCAGAGATATTCGACGTCGAGGGCCGCCGCTATATCGACTTCGTCGGCGGCATCTCGGTGCTCAATGTCGGCCATCGGCATCCCCGCGTGATCGCGGCTGCTGCCGAGCAGATGGGAGCGCTGACCCACGCGTGCTTCCAGATCACGCCGTACGAATCGTACGTGCGGTTGGCAGAGCGGTTGAATCAGCTCGCGCCGGGTAACGCACCGAAGAAAACGATCTTCCTCACCACCGGAGCCGAGGCGATCGAGAATGCGGTGAAGATTGCACGATACGCAACCGGCCGCAGCGCCGTAATCTCGTTCACTGGCGGATTCCACGGCCGCACAATGATGGCGCTAGCCCTCACGGGCAAAGTGGCGCCATACAAGATCGGCTTCGGGCCGATGCCGGGCGAGATATTCCACGCGCCGTTCCCCGATAACTTTCGGCGCGGCGGCACGAACGCGAGCCTTCATGCGATCGAAGCGATCTTCAAGTCGGATGTCGAACCTGAGCGCGTGGCCGCGATTCTAATCGAGCCGGTGCAAGGGGAGGGCGGGTTCAATGTCGCGCCGTTCGCATTTTTGCGCGAGCTCCGCGCGCTATGCGATCGTCACGGCATTCTCCTGATTGCAGACGAAGTGCAGACGGGCTTCGGTCGCACCGGCAGGATGTTTGCCGTCGAGCACGCGGGCGTCGTGCCCGATCTGATCGCGGTCGCGAAGAGCCTCGCCGGCGGCTTTCCGCTCTCAGGCGTAATTGGGCGTGCCGACATCATGGATAAAGTCGCCCCCGGTGGGCTCGGCGGCACCTACGCTGGCAATCCTATCGCGTGCGCGGCGGCGCTCGCCGTGCTCGACGTGATGCGCGACGAAAACGTCCTAGCGCGCGCGGAGAAAGTCGGTGATGCGGTTCGCGGTGGACTCGAACAGATGCGCTCGCGTTTCGACGTGATTGGCGACGTGCGCGGGCTTGGCGCGATGCTCGCGATGGAGCTGGTCAAGAGCCGCGAGACGATGGAACCGGCGCCTGAACTCGCACGCGCCGTGGTGACGCGCGCCGCGGAACGCGGACTCGTCATTATCACCTGCGGAATCTATGCCAACGTCTTGCGCGTGATGGTGCCGCTGATCGCTCCGCTCGAGATGGTCGACGAGGGAATGAGCATCCTCGCGAGCGCGCTGGAAGACGCGGTCGGCTATTCCCAACTGACTACCTCGGCGAATCGGTGAACACCAAGATGCGGCCGCCGTTCGGGTCGCAGACGTAAACGTGATTGGACTCATCGGCGGCGGCACAGTGCGCGCCTTTGACCGTCGTCACCTGGCCGAGCAGCTTCGCGGCGCCAGTCGAAGAGATCGCAATCATTGCCATCGTCGCCGAGCGTGCGCCTGACAGATACAGGCGTGACAGCCTCGGGTTATACGCGATTATGTCAATGCCGTTGCCTGACGACGCTCGGCCAGGTGCCTTCCGCCGCGAGGATCGAGCACCTCGAGCGTTCCTTCTGCGCATCCGACGAAAAGAAAGTTGCGCGCGCCGCCGAATGCGAGGCCACGCGAGCCTCTGCATCCGTTTTTCCATCGCCCAACTTCCTTCCGTCCTTTCAAATCTATGGCGAGCGACGAATCAGTCCACAGATTCGCATAGGCGCGGCCCGTAGCCCTGTCGACCAGGAGTGACTCGGGCCCGCCGGAAATATCGATGAACGCGGCATGCGTCGGCGTCAACTTCTGGTCGAGGCTGAAAATCTCGATTCGATGCTCTCGTGGCTCCGTCACCCACACCTCGTGCGTTGGCGCGACGTACCGAACGTAATCGGGGACCACCTGCCAGCGCGGCCGATGCGACCATCTTCTTACTTGCATCGATCACCCCGAGTCTTCTGCTCGTGCGATCGGTCGCGAAGACGTAACCGCCTGCGACGTCCGCTGAGGTTACGCCTTCGCCCTATCCCTCGCGCGGCGCGGGAGCGGGAGGAAAGACCGGAACTGTTTCGATCGAGAAGCTCGACGGATCAATGAGACTGATTGCGCCGGTCGAAGCGGACGGAATCACCGTGCGTTCGAGTGCGGTCGAATAGCTTATGTCGTCGAAGGCGAGGCCATGCCCCCGCCCGCAATCGTGACGATTTTCGGCGTCTGCGCGTTCTGTGCGCGTGCTACGCTGGCGATGCGGACGCATAGGCGGCGGCCAACGAGATGAGCGAGAGAATTCTGCCGAACATCGATTGAGCGGCGCGACAAGCTTCGTTCTTCGCGGTCATCGTCCTCCTGGTTGCCCCCTTGATGGTGCGATGTTACCTTCCGCGGACGAGAGCCACAGGGTTCGTGCAAGGCTGGATTCTCGCGGCGCGCGCCCAGATTCGCAACACCAGATTTCGCGATGCCAACAATCTCAGGACGGCGGCTTCCCGATTTCATCGGCGTTGGTCCGCCGCGTACCGCGACCACATGGCTGCACGAAGTGCTGGCCGGTCACGTCGGGCTGCCGCTCGATCGCAAGGAAACCGACTTCTTCTCCCGCCGCTACGAGATGGGCCTCGACTGGTACCTCGATTACTTCCGGCGATGCGATCCGAGCGTGCCGATGGGCGAGTTCTCGCCGATGTACTTCATGTCGGACGATGCGCGCGAACGGATCGCGCGCGATATCCCTGGCTGCCGCATCATCTGCTCGTTTCGCGATCCTGTCGTGCGCGTCCATTCGCAATGGCGACTGATGGTGCGCAACGTGTGGACGAAAGTCGAGCTGGCCGATGCCGTCGAGCGGCATCCGGAGCTCCGGGAATCGAGCCGCTATGGCCACTACCTTGGTGGATGGCTTCGGAAGTTTGGCGCCGACAACGTCCTCGTGCTGTTCCACGAGGACCTCGAGCGCGACGCGCAAGCATTCGTTGATTCAGTCTGTCGCTTTATCGGGGTCGCGAGCGTCCGCGTCGCCGATTCTCCGGTTGCGCGCACTCGTTTGCATTCCGTCGATGTGCGGCCGAAGAATCGCCGCCTCGCGCGCCATGCGCGCAAGCTGATGGCGTATCTCAACGATCGCCGCTATCACCAGCTCGCGGCCAGGTTCCGGCAGAGCGCGCTTTGGCATTTTGCCGCCGAGCGCGGCGAGCCGTTCGCTCCCGTCGATGAGGCGACCGATGCCAGGTTGCGTGAGCAGTTTCGGCCCGAGGTCGAGGAACTCGAGCGGTTGACTGGGCGCGATCTATCGTCGTGGAAAACTCCGCGCGCGAGGCGCCGCGAGGCCCCCGGGCGTTCAGCGGTCGCGTAAAGAAACGGCGCGGACGATCAAAGCCCGTGCCGTCATGCTTGGCATTATTAGTTGATCAGCCGACTTTGCCGTTCGGCGAGATGCCTTTGCCGTTTCGGTATCCACGTGTCTCGGCAAGTCCGTACCGATTCAGCATCCGATACACGGTGTAGCGTGAGACGCCGAGCAGGGTAGCAGCGCGATAACAGTTGCCACCGGCAGCTTCGAGCGCGCGCATCAGCGCCTTGCGCGACGCGCGATGGATCGCGACCGCGAGCGAGTACGACTGCAGACCCTCGGTGCTCTCGCCAGACTGCGGATCGACGTCACCGACATCGAAGGCGCCTGAAAGCGCGTCGACCGGCACACGCGCGGCGGGATTTGAAAGGTGCGTCGGTAGATCCGAATCGCGAAGCCGCGTACCGTCGGTGAGCAGTACTGCGCTCTCGATCGTATGCGCAAGCTCCCGCACGTTGCCGGGCCATGAATAACCCGTCAGCGTATCGACCGCGATCCGATCGATCTCTGCGATTTCCTTGCCGAACTGCTGACTGTAGTGCTGGACGAAGTGCGCGATCAACCCGGGAACAGCTTCGCGACGCTCGCGCAAGGGCGGCACGACGATCGCCGCGGCATTGAGCCGCTGATAGAGGTCCTCGTCGAACTGACCCGCGTCGACCATGGCCTTCAGGTCACGGTTCGTGGACGTGATAAGCCGGATATCAACGTGATGAGATTCGGTTGAGCCAACTGGCACGACCTCGCGCCTTTCGATTACTTCGAGGAGGCGACGTTGCAGGCCGAGCGGCAGCTCGGCGATCTCGTCGAGGAAAAGCGTTCCGCCGTGGGCCTGGCGAAAGCATCCCGCGTTGTCCTCGTGCGCGCTCTTGGCGTGGCCAAACAGCTGCGATTCCGCGTGCGAATCGGCCAAGGCCGAACAAGTGCAATTGATAAACGGTCCTGCTGCCCGCGTGCTCAGTGAATGCAGCGCCCGTGCAACCAGCTCCTTGCCCGTTCCCGATTCGCCCTGGATGAGGACGGTCGATTTGTAGGGCGCGAGGCGGGCAATCGTCGTGAGGACCTTGCGGACCTGGGACGATCGAACGATCATCGAGCCAACGCTCTCGCATCCTTCGCTCAGATGTTCGAGATCTATCCAACGCTTAAGTGGGTCGAGGTCGTCGGAAAGCTTGAGAGCGGTGCCCGTGCTGGAACGCTCCATTGCTGCCATCTTGCTCCTCTTACGACGCGGGCCGCGGCCAATCCCATCCGGAGGCGTCGAAGCTCCAGTATCATTCGCGGCGGTTCAAGAGTTTGGGATGCCGCTCGCCGGGCGTCAAGACCAAGGCGAGTGTAACATCGCGCGGTGAAAAATCGCGAGAGCAGCCGCGCTAAGATTCGCCATGGAAGCTTGAAGCGATTGTCGTTTATTTACACTAGCAGTGGCAATATGCCAGGCGAAGAGAAGGGGGTGGTTGTTGCCGCCAAAAATTCGACCGCTGCGATCGCATCTGAAATTCTTTCGTCAGGCGGCTGGTTAAGGCCCCAATCTTCTGACAAAGTTAGCTTTCGACCGACCGCTTCGATTCCCGCCGGCGAGCCGTTAGCTCAGGTGGCAGAGCATGTGACTTTTAATCACAGGGTCCCGGGTTCGAATCCCGGACGGCTCACTCAAATTCTCCCGCCATTCCTCAGGTTTTCTTCCGCTGGTCGGCAGCGACTGGCCCTCGAAACCGCGATCGGTGCCAAATTGGTGCCAGAACGGTGGTTGATTCTCGTCGAGACGATCGACGAAACCGACCGACGCTTGCGGTAGCCAGCGCGCGTAGTGCTGCAGCGTGGTCGTAGGTCTGGCATGCCCGAGCTGCGCAGCTACGTAAGTAATGGGCGCACCCTTGGCGAGCAGCGAGGTCGCGAAGGTGTGGCGCAGATCGTAAAGACGATGGCCGCTGACTTGAGCCCTCTTCATCGCGCGCGCGAAGCGCTTGCGGATGCGGCTGATATCGAGCGGGTTGCCGGCGCCGTTGGTAAATACAAAATTGGTAACTTCGCCGCTCCCCGCGCTCAGCGCCTCGACCTCCCGTCTGCGGTAGAGCGTGGTCAGCGCTCGCGCGAGTTCCAGCGACACGTCGACGGTGCGTACCGAGTCAGTCTTGGTGGTGCTGAGCACGCCACCTGAAAATCCGCGCTCGATGAGAATCTTGCGGCGATTAAAATCGAAGTCGGACCACTTGAGCGCAAAGGCCTCGCCGGGCCGCGCTCCGGTGCGCGCGAGCAGCAGGAAGAGCGGATAGCAAGCCGAGTCGTGCAGGCGCGCGGCCTCGAGAACGCGGGCCAGTTCCTCGTCGCTGAATGGACGGATGGCCTTCTGACGGTCGGCGGCCGACAGACTGCCGTTGCCCTTTCGTCCGCGCCGCCGCGAAGGCACTGACGCCGGGTTACTCTTGATTAACTCATCGTCAAGCGCCTCGCCGAGCATGGTGGAGAGCGTTGCGCGTACCAGGCGCACGGTATCCTTGCTGAGCGTGTGGCGGGTGGGAGCCTCGCCCGCCTTGCTCGCGCGGATGATGACGCGGGCGCGGGTCGCGTTGAGAAGCTCCTTGACGTGGACGCGACGCAGCTCGCGAAGCCGGATCGGTCCGAGCGCCGGGCTGATGTGGTGCTGGTAGAGCCGGCGGTAACTTGCCACCGTTGAGGGCTTGAGATCGGAGCCGGCCAGGCGCGCAAGCCACGACACGGCGAACTGGTCGACGGTCAACTCCGGATCGCCGAGGAGCTCCGAGCCCTGGGCCTGTTCGGCGATCTTCTGGGCGCGCAGCTGGTCGACCGCGTCCCGGGTGGGCGCGCTGACCCGATGGCGCCGGCCGCCGGAATCGACGTAGTCGGCCATCCACACGTAGCCTCGGGCCCTCCTGCGCCTCCAGACCGCCATCAGCGTTGGCCCTCGCACACGCGCCCAAACCCGGCAGGGGCAGGCTGCAATCGGCTGCCGCGCGCGCCCAAGCTACGGCAGCACCAGTTACCGGTCTGAGTCATCGCATCAGCGCGGTGTCCCGGGAACCGCCGGGATCAGTGTCAGGGCGCGGCGCGGGCGGGCCGCC
>JASHPB010000155.1 GCA_030038355.1 Candidatus Binataceae bacterium | reverse complement strand
CCTGGTGCGCGATCCGGTACCGTACAAGGACCTCGGTCCGCTCTACCTGCTGCGCCTGGATCACGAACGGGCCGCGACCCGGCTCACTCAACGTCTGCGTAATCTCGGCTATGAAGTCGAGATCCGAAAGGTCGCAGCTTAACTCTCAGCACAACTTTTCTTGGTAGGCAGAGAAGACTAGGGCCAAGGTGCGTGACGAAAACTCCTCGCCCGCGGCCTCAGTGCATCTCCGCTTTGAGCGCGGTCAGCGTTGAAGCCTCCTCAGCAGCTTCCGCAATCAGCCGTCCGGGGAAACGATCATTGAGCGGGCTCATCGCGGTCGCATACGCCGCGATACGATGGGCAAGCCGGGCCAGCGCGCCGAACGGCGCCGGCACCAGCTGGGCCGCGTCGCGAAACTCCGCCAGACTCGCGCCGTCCCATCCGAGAAGGCCGCTGATGAAGAAGTAAGCAGGCAGCGACGCCGCCAGTGAAACCAGCACGACAAAGGCGGCGCTCGCGACGTGGCCCTCGCCCTGCCATGTAGCGAGCGCGAAGCTACGCAGGATCGCATACGTCGCGAGTCCCGAAATTGTGGGACTCACGATCGTTTGCCACAGCGAGATCGACGGCCACGCGACCATGAAACCCATCAGCGGCCACGCGATGATAACGCGCAGAATCGACGAAAGAATGAACGCATAGTAGACACCCTCGAAGCCGTACACGCGGAGGAAGTAGGCGGCGAAGACGATGCGGCTGCCATGCTCGAGCAGCGCGGTCCAGGTGAATGTTCCCGTGCGGCCTACCCCTTGAAATACCTGGTCGGGCAGCCGCGTCATGAAGTCCGCGGCGCGCCAACAGTGCATCAGCCAAATCACGGCCGCCGCGCGCGCGAACTGCGCCGGTAGCAGCCCCTTGATAAAGACATCGCTGAATGCGATGAACGCCGCACCCATGAGCATCGTCACCATCAGCGCCCAACGGATGCCCTGGTCGAGATAGCGGCGCGTGAGGCGCACCATCCCCTGCGAATAGGCCTCCGAAATCGAGGGCATCAGCGTGGTGAAGATGTAGCATCCGGTTTCGAGATAACCGAAAGTGAACCCGAAGGTGAGGAGGAAGATTTCGTTGAGCTCGAGACCGTCGGGCAGCAGCGTGAGAATCAGGATCGGCACGATTCCCCAGCTTGCCGCGCCAGCCACTTGCCCGCCCATCAGCTTGACGCCGTATACGATCGATTTCTTGACCGTCGAGCGGTCGAAATGCGCGAGGAAGATCGTGACGAGGTTGAAGCCCATCTTCTCGTAAAAGATCGCGCAGAAGAGGCCCATCAGCAGGTTGGCGATCACGCCGCCGAGCGCGAAGCCGAACACCACGCCCATCCCTTCACCGAACACCGGATGCATCAGGCCCCAATGGCGCATGTAGATGCCGCAGGTCATCTGCACGATCGGATTCAGAACGTAGGTCAGCACGATCAAAAGCTGCGCGTAATCGAATCGCTGGAGTGAGCGGAACAGGTTGAAGAAGATCGCGATGAAGCCCGGGAACTGGATGAGCGTGTGCAGTACGACCATCCAGGAGAGATAGGCGACAGCAGTGTGCGGCATCCAGGCGGCCGCCAGCAGGCCGAGTACGGTGATCTGAAAGACGCCCGCGAGCGCGTGGAACCAGATGAAGAATTGCGCAAACATGATCGCGCGCGGCGGATCGGTGAGGCGATACTCGGCGACATATTTGACCATCGCCTGGTCGGTGCCGACGTTCAGCAGCGTGAAGAAGATCAACATGAACTGCTGCACGCCGCCCCAAGCGCCGCGCGCCTCGAGAAACGGATTGATGAAGCTGCGTTCGATATAGAAGGTGACGGCGAAGTTGAGCGGCACCATGATGAAGAGCGACAGCAGGTAGTTGTAGAAGAAGCCGCTCAGCGGGCGATGAAAGCCGACGATTTCCCAGCGCGGATCGCCGCGGCTAGGCGCGACGCTCGATTCAGGTTGAGGAGCAGCCGCGGCGCCCAGGGATTGCGGACGCGGCGCCGCATTCGCGCGGCGGCGATAAAAGCGCTCGAGCATTTCGGGATGCCGCATGCTGTAGCGGCGCACGAAGATGAACGCAATCAGGAAAAGGATCGAGAGGGTGAAGAAGATCGCAGCGAGAATGCGCACCTGCGGGCGATCGGGGACGGGCGATGCGATCCAGTCGCCGTAGACCACGGGCGGAGCGCCTGCCGCCGTCCTGGTCAGCGCATAGAGCAGCCAGTTGAAGTAGGCCCAGCGCTGGAAATCGTAGTTCTCGGCGCCCTCGATGCCGCTCAGCATCGCGAGCCAGCTCGCGATTCGCGAGCGCTGATCGCCCTGGCGAAGCCATACGTTGAGGACGTAAATGGTGCCCTTGCCGAGATGAAGTCGGACCAGGATTGGAGTTTTGGGCTTTATCGGATCGTGTGGATTCGTTCGCACCATCACTTCCGCGCCCGGCGTGGCGAGCAACGTGCGCTCGTGAATGCGCACGGCGGAAAGCCAGCCGATATTGGTGGCGAGTGGATCGCGCGGCGGCCCGATGTAGTTGATCACCGCCGCGATTCGTTCGAGGCCAATACTGTGTTCGGCTCCGGGCGCGGCGTCGACTGCGCCGGTCTGCGTGATGCGTCCGTCGGTCAGCGCCGCGAGCGCTTTGGGGTTGGTATCCTTGCCAAGGATGACGACGAGACCCATCCCGGCCTCGACTCGCGCCTTCAGCAGATCGAGATCGGGGCCTCGCTCTGGCAGCGTGCCCTGGTAGACGGCAGCGTCAGCGCTGGCGATGCTGTCGACGCGATTCGTCGTGGGATCGAGCTGGAGGCGGTTGAGAACGAGGTTCTCGGCACCGGAGTAATAAATGTTGAACGGGCTCGAGGCGGCGCATGAAGTGCCGCAAATCGAAAGGAGTGAGAGCAGCGCGGCGAGTGCAGCGCCGGCGCGAATCGCGATTTTTGAATCTGTCACAAGTTCGTTCGCCGCCTTGTCGTAATGGCCGAACGTCCTGCTCGCCAAGTTAAGGAGCGCAGATTAGGATTGTACGGCGGCTCGATACTACAGAATTAGTGTGTAACTGAACATCTGTTAGTTTCGGAAGGAGTGCAGTGAAATGGATGCAGTCGAAGCGATTCTTTCACGCCGCGTGCAGCGCGCCTTTTCGGATCGCGCGGTACAAGCCGACCAGCTGAACAAGATCGTCGAGGCGGGGCGACATGCGATGAGCGCACGTAATCTGCAGCCGTGGCAGTTTATCATCGTTCGTCAGCGCGAGACACTCAAGAAGCTCGCTGAGCTCTGCTCGACGGGCCGCTTCGTGGCTGATGCGCCGGCCGCGATCGTCGTGCTGAAGGACTTGAACAACAGGCGATGGGCCGATGTCGATTGCGCGCAGGCGGTGCAGAATATGGCCGATGCTGGCTGGGCGCTCGGGCTCGGCACCTGCTGGGTCGGCAATTTCGACGCGGAGAAAATCCACGCGCTGCTCGGGGTCCCGCAAGCGTGGGCGCTCTTCACGATCCTGCCGTTCGGCTATCAGAGTCCGGCCAAGCCGCCTGAGGCGCGGCCGCTGAAGCCGCGAAGCCAGATGGTCCACTACGAGCGCTTCGGCAACCCGAAACCGTGAGCATCGAGCGCATCGCGCGCGGCGCGACTTTTGATAGGATCGATTCAAATCTGACGCAAGGATCCTTAGCCATGCCCATAAATCAGGAACGCCCGCCCGAGGCGCACGAGACGCTCAAGAAGAACACCGACGCGCTCTACCTCGATGTCCGCACCGAAGCGGAATTCGCCGCCGGTCATCCCGAGGGCGCGATCAACATCCCGGTCGTATTCATCAAGGGACCGGGCCAGATGGAAGTGAATCCGGATTTCGTCGCGATTGCTGAGAAGGTCATCCCCAAGGACAAGAAGCTGGTTGTTGGCTGCATGGCGGGCGGCCGCTCACAGCGCGCATGCGAGATGCTCGAAGCGGCGGGCTATACCAGTCTGACCAACGTCGTGGGCGGCTTTGGCGGCCAGCGCGATGCGTCGGGCACGGTCGTAGTGAAGGGCTGGCGCGACGCCGGCCTGCCAGTATCGACCGACCTAAGCGGCAACACCTACGCGATGCAGAAAAAGAAAGCGGGCCTGTGAGCTGATAGGCACATGGCAATACGGCTTTCACGCATCTACACCCGCACCGGAGACAAAGGCACCACCGCACTGGTCGGCGGCAAACGCGTGCCGAAGGACAGCCTCCGGATCGAGGCCTACGGCACTGTCGATGAACTCAACTCGATTGTCGGTATCGTGCGCACCTATCTGCCCGAGTATCGCGCCGGCTTCGGCGAGGACTTCGAATGGTACTCGGAAGCGCTGCGCCGCATCCAGAATGAACTCTTCGACGTCGGCTCCGAGCTCGCGACACCGCCCGATGGCGAGTACGAGGGCATGCACAAGATGAGCGAGGGCGAGGCCAAGCTCCTCGAAGAGGAAATGGATCGCATGGAGAAGGAGCTCGAGCCGCTGAAATCGTTTACCCTTCCGGGTGGTGGCGTGCTCAACGCCTTCCTGCATCAGGCGCGCACGGTCTGCCGCCGGGCAGAGCGCAGATGCTGGAGTTTGAAGCGCCAACAAGAAATCAACGATCAGCTCATCATCTATATCAACCGCCTGAGCGATCACCTGTTCGTGCAATCGCGATGGGTCGCCAAGCGCCTGAACCAACCGGAGTTTCTCTGGGACCGCGGCTTGAGAATCGGCGAGACCCGGCGCGCCGCACGCATCAAGGCGAACGCCGGACGCAAATCATGATCGTGGAGCACCGCTGATGCCGTCAGAATCGAACCTCTACCTACGCCAGGCGCAAATCGGACCGATGGCGAACTTTGTTTACCTGATCGGCGATCCCGCGACGCACAAACTAGCAGTCGTAGATCCCGCCTGGGATGTCAACGCGATCTGCGACTACGCCGAGCGCGAAGGCTACGAAATCGAAAAGATCTTCATCACGCACTACCATCAGGATCACCTCGGCGGGCACATGATGGGCCAGAGTATCGAGGGCTCGGCGGAGATGCTCGCGCGAGTGCAGGCCAAGGTCTATGTCAACAAGCATGAGGCCGCGGGGGTGCGCAAAGTCGCGGGCCTTTCCGAATCAGATCTGGTCAAGATGGATGCCGGCGACACCACGCAGGTCGGAAATCATGAAGTCAGATTTCTGCACACTCCTGGTCACACCCCGGGGTCGCAGTGCTTCCTGATTGATGGCAACCTGATCTCCGGCGACACGCTGTTCGTCAATTCTTGCGGACGCGTCGATCTGCCAGGCTCCGATCCGGAGGCGATGTACTACAGCTTGAACCGCACGCTGAAGAGCCTTGACGATTCGACGGTCGTCTATCCCGGACACGCATATTCCAACGAGCCGAGCACGACGATCGGCAATCAGAAGCGCCACAACATGTACATGCGCTTCGAGACGCTCGACGACTTCCTCGACGCCATGGGCTACTCGCGCCGCTAGTCGAGCAAACTCGCCGAAATCTTTGATCCATGGCGAAGAAGAACCCACCGCACCCCGGAGGTGACGTGATGCGCCGCTGCATCGAGCGTTGGGTTTGAGCATCACCCATGCAGCTACAGCCCTTGGCGTCACACCGAACACGCTTTCGGAACTGGTCAACGAAAGGCGAGCATTTCAAACAAGCTGGCTGTTCGCCCTCGAAAGGGTGTTCGGCAAAGCGCTGAAAGCTCGCTGGTGCAGCAGGCGCAGTATGGACCTCAGGTTCAGCGTGAGCGCATAAAATTGAAGGCTTGGAGCCAGCATAGTCATTGCTGGCGTAGTCACCAGCGCGCCCATAGCAGCCGCACCTGCGCTCCGGTAATTATCGAACTTGATGTCCCATGAACTTAAGAAGCTCGAGGGCGAGGCGGAGCGGCTGCGCGAGCAGCTCAACGACGCGAACTATCGCTACTACATCCTCGACGATCCCGATATTTCCGATGCCGAGTACGACCAGCTCCTGCGCCGGCTCGAGGCGCTCGAGAAAGAGCATCCTGAACTGCTAACTCCGGATTCGCCGACGCAGAGGGTGGGCGCCGCGCCAAGCGAGAAGTTCGGCGTCGTCGTCCATCGCAAGATGATGATGTCGCTTGCCAACGCCATGGACGCCGAGGAGATGCTCGAGTTCGACCAGCGCGTGAAGCGCCTCGCCCGGACGGAGGAGCCGATCGACTACGTGGCGGAAGTCAAGCTCGACGGCCTCGGGATCGAGCTGGTCTACGAGGAGGGCCGGCTCGTCGTCGGTTCGACGCGCGGCGACGGGATCAATGGCGAGGACGTCACGCCGAATATCCGTACCATCCGGAGTGTGCCGCTCAAGCTGATCAAGCCTTCACACGGCAAAATCCCCAAGCTGCTGGAGGTCCGCGGCGAGGTGATTTTTCCGCGCAAAGCCTTCGCCAAGCTCAACGAGGATCGCGAGCAGGCCGGCGAGCCCGTATTCGCCAACCCGCGCAACGCGGCAGCCGGATCGCTGCGCCAGCTCGATCCGCGCATTACTGCCTCGCGCCAACTCGATGTCATCCTGTACTCACCTGGTGTTATCGATGGAGTCGAGTTCGATTCGCAGTGGCACTTCCTTCAGGGTCTTCGCGAGTTCGGCCTCCGTACCAATCCGCTCTCGCGTCGATGCCACGGGATCGAGGAAGTCCTTTCCTACTGGAACGGTATCACCGAGAAGCGTCACGACCTTGAGTACGAGGCCGACGGCGTTGTCGCCAAGGTCGATTCTTACCGGCTCCAGGAGCAGCTCGGCGAGGTTTCGCGCTCGCCACGCTGGGCGATCGCCTACAAGTTCAAGGCGCAGCAGGCCGAAACGGTGGTTGAGCGAATCGAGGTCCAGGTCGGCCGCATCGGATCGCTGACGCCTGTCGCCAAGCTTAGGCCCGTGCAGCTCGCCGGCGTGACGATCTCCAACGCGTCTTTGCACAACCTCGACGAGATTCGCCGCAAGGATATCCGCACCGGTGACACAGTGATGATTGAGCGCGCGGGCGACGTGATTCCCTACGTGCTGCAGGTCACCAAGCCGGGGCATCCGCGCGCCAAGCCCTTCGAGATGCCCGAGCAATGCCCCGAGTGCGGCGCCGCGATCGTCCATGAGGAGGGCGAGGTCGGCTACTTCTGCGTAAACGCCAACTGCCCGATGCGGATGCGCGAATCGATTCGCCACTTCGCTTCGAAGAACGCGCTCGATATTGAGGGCCTCGGCGACAAGCTAGTCGCACAGTTCGTCGACACCGGCCTCGTCAAGGAACTCGACGACATCTACGGCGTCACCAAGGATCAGCTCATCGGACTCGAGCGGATGGCCGACAAGAGCGCGCAAAATATCCTTGACGCGATCGAGAAATCGCGTTCCACCAAGCTGGATCGTTTCATCAACGGCCTCGGTATTCGCCACGTTGGCGAGCATACGGCTCGCGTGCTCGCGCTCAAGTTCCGCACGATCGACGCGCTGATGAACGCGAGCCCCGACGACCTGCAGGGCGTGCGCGATATCGGCGAGGAAGTCGCGAAGAGCATCGGCGAGTACTTCGACGAGCCGCGAAATCGCCGCGCCGTCGAACGCCTCGCCAAGGAGCTGAAACTCGAGGAGGTCAAGCAGGTCGAAGGTCGCGGCGCGCTCCGCGACAAGAGCTTCGTCCTCACCGGCACGCTCGATTCGATGACGCGCGAGGAAGCCGAGTCGAAGGTGATCGCCGCCGGCGGCCGCGTGACCGGTACCGTCAGCCGCAAGACAGATTTCCTCGTGGCAGGGGCTGAGCCCGGAGCGAAACTCCGCAAGGCCAACGAGCTCGGCGTGCGCGTGCTCGACGAGAAGGAATTCGTGAAACTTCTCGAGGGCGGCCGCGTATGAAGATGGCGGGAGGAAGAGCCCGCTTGAGCCTCGCGATTTCCGGCCGCGTGCAGGGTGTCGGTTTTCGCGCATCTGCTTACGACGAGGCGCGCTCGTTGGGACTTGCCGGATGGGTGCGCAATACGCCGGGCGGAGAGGTGGAAATAGTGGCGGAAGGAAAGTGCGAAAACCTCGAAATGCTTCTCGCATGGGCACATAGCGGACCGCCAGGTGCACGCGTTGTCCAGGTGCAAGAGGAATGGGCACCGGCGACGAAGGAGTTTTCCGATTTCCGCATCCGGTCTTGAGCGACTCTTTAAAGCTGGGGATGCATTAGCTATACTTTAAATCCGCACGTTGACTTATTTGTATTCCTTCGAGAGTTCGGAGTAATTTTCGGACAGGCCTCAACATAAGGAGATTGGACTGAGATGGCTGTACCACCTGAGGCGGCTGGACAAGCTGCCGAGTCTCGCGGCGGCAGCGCTGACGCGCCGCACAAGCGACAAGAGAAGCGTGACCGGGTCGTAATCCGCTTCGCAGGAGACTCGGGCGATGGGATGCAGTTGACAGGAATGCAGTTTACGTCGGAGTCCGCGCTCGCGGGCAACGACATCGCCACGCTGCCCGACTTTCCTGCAGAAATCCGCGCCCCTGCGGGCACTCTGGCCGGGGTCAGCGGATTCCAGCTCAATTTTTCGAGCAACGAGATCTTCACCGCCGGCGATGAACCCAACGTACTGGTCGCGATGAATCCCGCGGCGCTGAAAGCCAATATCGACGACGTTCCACCCAACGGCGTGATTATCGTCGACCGCGAAGCCTTCACCGACGCCAACCTGAAGCGCGCGGGCTACAGCGGAAACCCGCTCACCGACCATTCGCTCGACAAGTTCCAGGTTATCCAGGTCGACGTCACCAAGATGACCTCGAGCGCGCTGCATGGCTCGGGTCTCAGCAACCGCGACGTGTTCCGCACGCGCAACATGTTCGTGCTTGGAATGCTGTCGTGGCTCTATCAGCGGCCGATCGAAAGCACGATCAAGTACCTCGACGCGCGCTTCAAAAAGCGCCCTGAGATTCTCGAGGCCAACATCAAGACCTTGAAGGCGGGCTACAACTACGGCGAGACCGCCGAGTTGTTCACGAGCTCCTACGAAGTTCCGCCCGCGAAGATTAATCCGGGCCTGTACCGCAATATCACCGGCAACAGCGCGACCGCACTCGGCTTCGTCGCAGCGTCGGTAAAATCGGGCCGCCCGCTGTTCCTCGGCTCGTATCCGATCACTCCCGCGAGCGACGTGCTGCACGAGCTTTCGGGCTACAAGAACTTCCCGATCTACACGTTCCAGGCCGAAGATGAGATCGCTGGCGTGTCATCTGCGATCGGCGCGGCCTTCGGCGGCGCGATCGCGATCACGACCACCTCGGGCCCCGGCATGAACCTGAAGGCCGAAGCGATAGGCCTCGCCGTCAAGACCGAACTCCCGATCGTTATCACCGATATCCAGCGCGCCGGCCCCTCCACCGGGATGCCGACGAAGCCCGAGCAGGCGGACCTCTTGATGGCGATCTATGGCCGGCACGGCGAGGCTCCGCTGCCGGTCGTCGCGGCAGCCACTCCGGCAGACTGCTTCGAGTGCGCCTACGAGGCGGTGCGGATTGCACTCAAGTACATGACGCCGGTGATTCTGCTCACCGATGGCCAACTCGCCAACGGCGCTGAGCCGTGGCTGGTGCCCGATCCTGACCAGCTGCGCGATATCAAGGTCGAGTTGCGCACCGATCCCGAAGGCTTTCTGCCCTATATCCGCGACGAGGAAACTTTGTCGCGGCCGTGGGCAGTGCCTGGAACCAAGGGCTTGGAGCACCGCATTGGTGGACTCTCCGGCGAGAACCTGACCGGCAACGTCAGTTACTCGCCCGCCAACAACGAACTGATGGTGCGCACGCGCGCCCGCAAGATCGCGGGAATCGCGCGCGAGTATCCACCCACCGAAATCTTCGGCGACACCGGTGGGGGCGACCTCGTAATCCTCGGATGGGGTTCCACCTATGGCCCGATTCGCGAAGGCGTCAAGCAGCTACGCGAAAAGGGCAAAAGGGTTTCGCACATCCACCTTCGGTATATGAATCCGCTCCCCCGCGATCTGGAGGATAAGCTCCGCCAGTTTAAAAAGGTGATGATCGCGGAAATGAACATGGGACAATTGCTCAAGTTGGTTCGCGCCGACTACCTGATCGATGCGTTCGGATTCAACAAGATCCAGGGCCGTCCGTTCAAGGTCAGCGAGATCGTAAACCGCGCGAATCGCGCCCTGGAGGGCTGACCGAGATGGCTACTGCTCTTACCCGCAAGGATTTCGTTTCCGACCAGGAAGTTCGCTGGTGCCCCGGATGCGGCGACTACGCGATCCTGGCCGGCGTGCAGAAGATGATGCCGGAGTTCGGAGTCGCGCCCGAGAACGTCGTCTTTATCTCCGGTATCGGGTGCTCGAGCCGCTTTCCGTACTACATGAACACCTACGGTTTCCACACGATTCATGGGCGCGCACCGGCGTTCGCAACCGGGCTCAAGGTCTCACGCCCCGAGCTGGACGTGTGGGTGGTCACCGGCGACGGCGACGGGCTCTCGATTGGAGGCAATCACCTGATTCACGTGCTGCGCCGCAACGTCGATCTCAAGATCCTGCTCTTCAACAACCGCATCTACGGATTAACCAAGGGCCAGTACTCGCCGACTTCGGAAGTCGGCAAGGTCACCAAGTCGACTCCGCTCGGCTCGGTCGATTTCCCGTTCAATCCACTGACTGTCGCTCTGGGAGCCCACGCGACGTTCGTCGCGCGTACCGTGGACGTCGAGCAGAAGCATCTCGGCGAGACGCTGAAGCGCGCGCATGACCATCGCGGCGCGTCCTTCATCGAGATCCTGCAGAACTGCAACATCTTCAACGACGGCGCGTTCAACGACGTGACTGACAAGGGCATCAAGGCCGAGCACCAGCTGATTCTCGAGCACGGCAAGCCGCTTATCTTCGGCAAGAACCGTGACAAGGGCATCCGCTTGAACGGCCATCGGCCTGAGGTGGTCGCCCTCGGCAACGGCGTGAGCGAGAGCGATCTGATCGTTCATGACGAGACCAACCTTGCGCTCGCCTTCATGCTCGGCAACTTCGAGGCTCCTCTGCCGACGCCGATCGGCGTGTTCTACGCAACGTCGCGGCCGACCTATGACGCAGCGATCAACAAGCAGTTGGCCGAGGCGAAGAGCAAGCAGGGTCCGGGCGATTTGAGGAAGCTGCTCATGAGCGGCGATACCTGGACGGTGGACTGAGCCGGGCCGAACTGCAACTCGTTCACATCCCGGGCGGGACTTATCGGTCCCGCCCTGTTTTCTTTTTCTGGCAGCCGCAACAACGATGCTTCTAGAGTGGTGTATCTCGGCTACTGCGATACACATCGGAGCCTACTGATGCGTACCAACATGACGAACTGATGAGGCAGGCGATGCGCGCCTTGGGTGCATCAAACCAAGCGCGAGGCGGTTGAGCAAAGCCTGCGGCTAACGGTGCGTCGCCCGGCAGGAGAAGCTGGTCCGCTCCGCTCGCGGCCAGTTGCGCTCGATCGGTGACTTCCATGCGATGCGCCGCAATCGGCACTCGAACCCGTGATCGTAATCGATTCGTCGGTCTGGATTGACTACTTCAACAGGAGGATTACTGCTGAGACCGAAGTGCTCGACGGCAGCGCGCGGCTGCCCTCGTGATCGGCGACCTCATCATAGCGGAAGTTCTGCAAGGTTTCGCCTCAGAGCCGGACCTGCGCCGAGCCTTGAGGAACTTTGACGCGCTCGAAGCTGGGCAAAACTATCGCCGCTTGTGCATTCTAGTGGAATCAAGTTCGAAGCACTATTGATACGATCATCGCGACCTTCTGCATTGTTCAAGGTCATCCGTTGCTGCACAGCGATCGCGATTTCGATCCATTCGAGTGATCTTTTGAGCTTAAGTTGCTGAGGGTTTAAATCGCCCTATCTCAAAACGCGTGGCACCGCCACAAGCCTCAGCTGTCGCTGAGAGACGGAGCCTCGATTCTTGTCTATTGTCGTGCGCGCTCATCCTCATTCTGGCAGCTTCCACGACTCTCGGATGCGGTCTCGGTCAGACTGTCCAACAAGCTCGACCCGTTTCCTCCGACGCGTCGATCAAAGGCACTTACCAAATTAGCGCGACTGCCAAACCCTATGTGAAATCCGCTGGCGGACCGCCTCTCGGCTCAGGCACTGTCCACTTCGACGGCCACGGAAATCTCGACGGCACTCAGACCTGGTATGGGAATGAGCAAAGCATCCGCGGAACGTACAAAGTAGATGCCGACGGCCATGGTTCCGCGACAATTACGGCTACGGGCTCGAGCGGCGTGGTGTCGCCGCCGAGTGAAATTGAGTTTCAGATCGTGACCCCGGACAAGATCGACTTTGAATCGCGAGGACTTGTGCCCAAAGGGAGCGGCGAGGATCTCGACTGGGAGAGCGGCACCTATTGCCAGCAGAACGCGAATCCCTGCGCCAGCGGCGTCATGACGCGTCACTGAGAGCGGCCGTTATCTAGTCGGACGCGGGCGCGCGATGATCGGGCCCGATTCCTCGGCTACAAGCCGCGGTAGAATGCGTCGAACAGCGCCTGCGCGCGCGAGTCGATCAACAATCCGTTCGCCATCTGGTTCATCGTGTAGCCGAATCCCACCTTCTTCACCGGATCGGCAAATCCGAGTGAGCCGCCCGCGCCTGGATGACCGAATGCCTTGATGTTCGGGCCGAAGCCCATCCCCGGTTGCGACAGCATGAAGCCGAGCGAGAACCGCGTCGGCATCTGCATCAGCACCTGATCGGGACCATACGATTGCTCGGTCCAGAAGCGCTCGAGCGATTCCGACCTGACAATCCGATATCCATCAATTTCGCCGCCGCGCGCGAGCGCGCCATACATCCGGGCCAGGGCGCGCGCTGTGCAGTGCCCGTTCGCGCCGCCGATCTCGGCGGCCCGCCACGCTCGTGAGTTAGGCACGCTCGGCTTCGTAAGCACGGGAGGATTCATGAAGGCCGCGGCGGTCGGTCCTTTCGGATCCTTCGCGGCTTCCTCGAAAAGATTAGGCGTCCCCGGTTCCGGGGGAGGCGACGGAAGTATGTCAGTCACGCGCGCGTCGTGTTTCGCGTCGAGGCCGATATGCGCGTCGAGGCCGAGCGGCTCGGCAATCTCGGTGCGGAAGTAGGTGCCGAGTCCCTTGCCGCTGATGCGGCGGATGACTTCGCCCACAAGCCATCCGATCGTGATCGCGTGATAGCCGTGCTTGGTGCCCGGCTGCCAGAAAGGCTCCTGCTCCGCGAGCGCCGAGGTCATGACGTCCCACTTGTACATCGCGTCTTCGGCGAGCGGCTTCGATACTCCGGGAAGACCCGCGCGATGGCTCAGGATATAGCGCACCGGCAGATCCTTCTTCCCCGCCTGCGCGAACTCCGGCCAGTACTTCGAGACCGGCTCGTCGGGATCGAGCTTGCCCTGATCGATCAGCCGATGAGCGCAGGTCGAGGTGAGGCCCTTGGTGGTGGAATAGACGTTAACGAGGGTGTCTCGCTGCCACGGACGCGTGCGTGCCTTGTCGGCATATCCGCCCCACAAATCAACCACGCACTTTCCATCAAGATAGATCGACACTGCCGCGCCAAGTTCGCCGCGTTTCGCGAGATTTTCCGCGAAGACCTCGCGCACGCCGTGGAAGCGCTTGTCGCACTCACCGTCGATTTTGATCTCAGCCATGTCGAGCCTCCTGCTCGATGTCGTATAGCATCGGTGACGCGACGATCAGAAGCGCGCGGCAACTGTCGCGAACAATTAAAGATGTCCGCATCATAAACAGTTAAAGATGTCCGCTTGTACAGGATTGTGAAAAAGGGGTTTGGCACTGGGTTATAGCTCCGTAGCTTGGGGTTGAGCAGCTTGAGTTAGAGGCATTTTTCCGCCCGCGCTCTCAACCGCAGCAGGAGCGTGGGCGGAAAAATGCTGATTCTGGATTCGCGCCGACAGCTGCGCTGCGCGCGCGCCGGCCAGCATGTTTTCGCTGGCCAAGCGCTGCGCAGTTGCGGCGCGCTCCTTATTGGGGCTGGGGTGGAAGGGCCGGCCGGCGCTGTCGTAGCGCGCCAGCAGGCGGCCTTGGTAGCTGATGCCGAGGGTGTCGGTGGGGAACTGATGCACGGTCACCGCACAGCGCACGAAATGAGTGCGGTAGCTGGTCTGCGGCAACTACAGCACCATACCCTGGAAGGCCACGGTATTGTCGTTGCGGACCACGCGTTGCTGCTTGCTCGAGAGCAAAAGCTTGAGCTCGACTGCGGGCAGTTCTACAAATGCGCTTTCCTTCTGCGCCGGGCGCACAGTGAAGCGGCGGTTGAAATCGGGCACCAAGATCTCTTCCAGGTAACGGTTGGCGCGCTGGTAATCGGCGATCCCGTGCAGCCGCAGTTCCTGCGGCAGGCGCCCCTGGATGGTGCCGAAGGCGCGCTCGCTGCGCCCGCGCGCTTGCGGCGAACGGGCCTGGATCAGACGGATGCCGAGCGCATGAAGGGCCTGGCTCACCTGCCCCTCCGCTTCCTCAGCTGAATGCTCGGGCCGTCCGACGGGGCGGTAGTGGGTGGCACGATCGGTATACAGCTCGCAGAAGCGCCCGTAGCGGCGCAGCACTCCTTCGGGCGCGGCGAAGGTCGAAGCGGTGCCCTCCTGGGCGAAGAAACGGGCGTACAGGATGCGCCCGTCAGCATCGTCCAGCGCCACCACCAGGTCCTGCTTGGGCACGCCCGCGATCCACTCATGGGTTGAAGCATCGAGGTGGACCAGCATCCCGACCATGGGCCGCCGCTCGCGCCGGCGCCGGTACTGGCCGCGCCCGGGTTCGCGCTCCACCACGCCGGCTTCCTGCAACATCAGGCGCAGCCAGTTGTACGAGACCTTGAGCTGATGCTTTTGCGTGACCTGTTGGTAAAAATGGCGCAGCGAAAAATCCGCATAGATATCGCGCTTTAGTCGCACCAGCATGGCGATGGTGCCGGCCGAGATCCGCTTGCGCCGCGGCCGCCCGCCGCGCTGATCCATCACCGCCGATAGCCCGTGGCGCTCGATCACATAGCGGATGCGCCGCATCTGCCGTGCGCTCATCCCCGCGATATCGGCCGCCTGGGCCCAACTTATCTGCCCGGCTATAGCCTTGGTGATTACCTCGCGCCGCGTCATCGCCCGCGCCGCCCGCCACACTCGCCGCTCGATGCTCTCCATCTCGCGGCCATAGCCTGCGCAGCGGACATCTTTAAATGTTTATGCCCCGGACATTTCCAATGTTTATGACA
>JASHPB010000154.1 GCA_030038355.1 Candidatus Binataceae bacterium | reverse complement strand
TCGATCCGTCGTCCAAGCTAGGAAGAACCCCAAGACAAAACTGCCACTCGCATTGATGAACAGAGTACCGTAGGGTAGCGACGCGGAGAGGTTCTTCATGGCCCAGTTGCTGATGATGTATCTCAGATTGGCTCCGACGATCGCGCCCAGAGCTACCCAACCCGTGTTACGCATCAGCCTTCCTCCCAGCAGACGTTCCCCGTAACATCGGTCTTCGTCTATACGCGCGTTGAGCGATGTTGACTGCGAATCGCCTGCGAAATTCGTCCTCTTCGCAACGGGCGAGCATCAGATCGCAGTTTGCAGTCGTCACACTAATCGGATCCATCGGTGCCTTTTCTTTCGCGCCCGCATACGCGCAGGATTCTACCCCGCATTACGGTTCCCAAATACAGTACGAAGGCCAGTCCATAAATACAGAAAACAGCACCCAGTTCTACGGACCGCGGGGCCAATACCAGGGCCGTGGAATCGACTCCGCGAACACCTGTGTGGCGAATTCCCATTCACACGGCAGTTGGCGTCTGAAATAAGCCATCGCAATGCGGTCGCCATCGCTATGACTCGAAGTGTGCAAGCGGGGGCACCGGTGCGCCACTCCGCCGCGCCGGTGTCACTCCCCCAAGTCCGGTGTGACTCCGATATTGATAGGAAAACCGTTGGAGGTCGACGAGTTTCCGTTCGAGGTCGCTGTGGTTCCAAAACCAGATCCGATCGAGATATTCGCGCCGTGTAGTTCCAATCAATCGCTCGACGAACGTAACGTGGGGTTTGGGGAATAGTCTTCATATCATCGACTTCGAGCGCCCGAAGATTCGTTTGCCACCGATGAAAGCAAAACAGTGGATCATGGTTCGACGAAACGTGCTTGGGGCAGAATCTGCCGTGCGATCGCGCGATTGAACATCCGGCAGACCTGGCTACCGGCCAGATGGGCTGCCCCGACGCCGAGCTTTGGGATTGGGCGAAGCTGTTCAATTAGGGTATCGCGCGAAAGCTCAGTTGCGAGAAGATCGCCCGCAATTCTGCGTATCAGGTCCCGGGCTATGGGCAAGGTGGTACTCTTGCGCTTCCTTCGGCGGAGCCCCAGAAGGCTCGGGGCCAATGGCTGATCGTCTGGGTGGCGCGACGAGCGTCGGCAGCGCCGCGATCCAACTCGCGCCGTAGCAGCCGGTTAAGACGTCGTCACCACATGCTCGCCCAGGAACCTTTGACTAAGTAAGGCCTCTCGGCGCCGCGCATGCCTTCGACGACAAGAGGGAGCCGATCGAGAGTGCGGTGACGCCGATCGCATGCGACGAGCGTCGGGCGGCCGCTCGCGCCGCCCGACGCCTACGTTTCCGAGCTCTTCGGGTGCCCAGACGAAAAGGCCTCGGCCGACCGCTAGCTGTTCGCTACAAGAGTCGGACGCCAACAGCGAGTTCTACATCATCGGCAGCGGCATCCGTGTTCCGGTAACGTTGTTGATGGATAGATAGTACCCGATATGTCGCGCAACTCAGCGGTCCGGCGGCGCAAATACGGTCAGCGCGAACAGCTTCTCGGCCCCGGTGCGCAACGTGTGAGGCGCGCCCGCGGGAATCGTGACGAAGTCGCCGGCCTTAATCTCGCATTCCTTGCCTGACACGCGGCAGGTGGCGCTTCCTTCAATCACATAGATCAGTTGATCGCCGCGATGTGAGTTCTCACGGTCGTCGCCAAAGTTCGGAGGAAGCGTAAAGACCATCGACTCGGTCTGCGGGGTCTTGCCCAGCCTCCCCTGCGCCAACTTCCGACCATCGCCCCGAAGGGCGAAGACGTTCGGGACAGCATCGTGTCTACCTCTGGCATTGACGAGTTCATCCATTTGCTGGGTGAAGAGTTCCCGTGAGATGACGCCGTTGCGGTACGCTCTGAACACTTGCTGAACCTCGAAATCTTTGCTCGCCATCATGATCTCCGCCTTCTGACGTTGAGGATTGGAGAGGGCGCGCGACGCCCGTCCCTGTTCTCATCATTTAGCAAAATGGGGCGGATCTCAGATAGCCGTTCGAATCTGGGCCCGGTCCGCGAAGCCAGAAACCTAAAACGGCTTGGAAGCGGGTGGAACGAGGGCCGATTTAGAGGTGAAAGTACTTTTTTCCTATTTCTCGTGTCGTCCAGGCCAACGATTTGCGAGTTCTCAAGCTGAAGGCCGTGTAGGGCCACAGGGCGCAGTTTTTGCTCCCGCCCGCTCTCGTGCCCACAAAGTCACAGTTCTGCTAATCGATGACGATCAGATTCTCGCCGAAGCAGAAAGAAAATTTTTTCGAAACGCTCGGCTATTCCGTACTTCTGGCGCAGGATGGATCGGAGGCTTTCGAATTGACCAAGTGCTCACCTTCTCCGAGCATAGTTTTTTTCGATTTGAATATGCCGCTTCTAAATGGCGAGTATCTAGGCCTAAGGCGCCTGCCCCATCAGCGGCCAGAAGCGATCCTCCAATCCCGCGTTTCCCAATTGGTGCGCGGACGTTATCAGACCGACTGTTAGCCACGGTGGGGATTAGGCGGTGGCCATTCCACCACGATCGTGGCTAGATGAAGCTCTCAGATGATCGACGAATGAATTGGCCCCGTTGCTGGCAACGTCAAGGTCCGTCAGGCGCGAGACGCTCGCCGAGAGCGGCCGGCGCTAAACGATTAGGAACCCATACCTGCTTGTCAGAGACCGTCTAAAGCATTTACTCAAAGCTGATCGGGGAGACTGTTACGTGCGCCTGAGCTGCGAGGGGTCGAACGGCAAAGCAGCGGTTGCCTTGCTCGGCCCTACCGAGCGAGGCTCGCACAATCCCTAGTCGCGGCGCTTCGGAAGCTTTGTAGTCAGAAGCTCGCCGAGGCGGGAATCGACGTTCCCTAGTATGACCTGCGGAGGAGCCTATCCGAGATGACCTCAAGCCAAAAGTCTTTGAGAAGGCACTAGGTGTAGCCCGGGCGATTTAATCCCGCGTGAAGGCGCTGGAACGTCCCTGCG
>JASHPB010000153.1 GCA_030038355.1 Candidatus Binataceae bacterium | reverse complement strand
GCCCGCGCTCTCGGCGACCGCTTCTGGCCGCTCGCGATCGCGCGCGAACTCGACGACGCGATCCTGCATCTCCGCTTCAACGAGGATTCGATTCGGACCTGGATCTTCCGCACCGTGGGCGATTTGCGCGCGGCCGCAGCCTGCGATCGATTCCTTGTGCAGAACTCCAGCGACTGGCTGGTCCGCGAAACAACGCTCTACCTCAAGCGGACGTTGAAGCGGCTCGACGTGAGTTCCCGCTCGATTTTTACCTTGATCGAGCCGGGCTCGTGCTTCACCGGCACGTTATTGGAACTCGCGCTCGCCGCCGATCGGATCTACATGCTGGCCGGCCCGCGCCAAGGCGAGGAGTTGCCTGCGGCGAGAATCAGTCTGAGCGAGATGAATTTCGGGCCGCTTCCGATGTGCAATGGTCTCACGCGTCTGGAGACGCGCTTCCTGCGCGATGGCGGGCAAGTCGAAACGCTCCGCGCCGAACTTGGCAACGACATTGACGCCGCGCACGCCGCGACCCTGGGCCTCGCGACCTTCACACCTGACGATATCGATTGGGACGATGAAGTTCGACTCGCGATCGAGGAACGCGCCGCCTTTTCGTCGGACGCATTGACGGGGATGGAAGCGTCGCTGAGATTCGCCGGACCAGAAACGCTCGAGAGCAAAATTTTTGCGCGGCTCTCGGCGTGGCAGAACTGGATCTTTCAGCGGCCGAACGCGGTCGGCGACAAGGGCGCCTTGAAACGGTACGGCAGCGGCCAGCGCGCCGAATTCGATCCGAGGAGAGTGTAAGTGTCGATCGATTATTCCGAAAAAATCCCCAACAACGTGTCGCTCTCCGACAATCGCCGTCTAAAACGCGCGCTCGAGGAATGGCAGCCGCACTTTCTCAACTGGTGGCGCGGGCTTGGCCCCGAGGGCTTCCAGCACCGAGAGGTCTACCTGCGGACCGCCACCTCGGTCGATGCGCAGGGCTGGGCAACATTCGGTTACGTCAAGATGCCGGACTATCGATGGGGCATTTTCCTTGCCGAACATGGCGGCGATCGACGGATCGGTTTCGGCGCGCATCGCGGCGAACCCGCGTGGCAGGAAATTCCCGGCGAGCATCGCGGAACGCTGCGCCGCCTCATCGTCACGCAAGGCGACACCGAGCCGGCCTCCGTCGAGCAACAGCGCCATCTCGGCCGCACCTGTCCCTCGCTCTACGACCTCCGCAATCTGTTCCAGGTGAACGTCGAGGAAGGACGCCATCTATGGGCGATGGTGTACCTGCTACACGCCTACTTCGGCCGCGACGGACGTGAGGAGGCCGAGGCGCTGCTCGCGCGGCGCTCCGGCAGCGCTGACAATCCGCGCATCCTTGCTGCATTCAATGAGCGGACGCCTGACTGGCTCGCGTTTTTCATGTTCACTCATTTCACGGATCGCGACGGCAAGTATCAGCTCGCGAGCCTGGCGGAGTCGGGCTTCGATCCTCTCGCCCGCACCTGCCGCTTCATGCTCACCGAGGAGGCACATCATCTTTTCGTCGGTGAATTCGGTGTCGGCCGCGTCGTAGCCCGCACCTGCGAGCTGATCAAGCAGCACCATACCGATCGAGTGAGCGAGTACGGCGGAATCGATCTGGCGATCATCCAAAAGTACATAAATTTCCACTACTCAGTCTCGCTTGATTTGTTCGGCTCCGAGCTTTCGACCAATGCCGCGAACTACTACAGCGCGGGCCTCAAGGGGCGCTTCAAGGAAGCGGCGCATAACGACGATCATCGCCTTTCCGAGAACACGCGCAAGGTGATGAAGTCCGAGGGCGAGAGAATCGTGGCAAAAGAGGAGCCGGCGCTGATCGCCCTTAACGAGGCGCTCCGCGAGGAATACATCGCTGACTCCGAGCGCGGCCTCGAGCGATGGAACAAAATTATCCGCAGCGCCGGCATCGACTATGCGCTCAAGCTGCCGCATCGCGGATTTCGCCGTGCGATCGGCAATTTCAAGGATGTCAGGGTCACGCCCGAGGGCGCGATCATCTCGGCCGATGAGTGGCAACGGCGCGAGGCCGAATGGCTGCCGACCGCCGCCGAGCGCGAGTTCGTCGGCTCGCTGATGAAGCCGGTCACCCGAGCCGGCGAGTTCGCCTCATGGATCGCGCCGCCGCCTCGCGGCATCAACCATCAGCCGATCGATTTCGAGTACGTCAAGCTGGACGAATAAGCGAGACAACAGTCCACAGCTGGACAGTCTTGTGCGCTGAAATGCGGCCACTCAAAGTGTAATCTTTAGTACGGCCCGTTCCGCGAATGATTCGGCTGCATTACTCAAACCGGCTCGACTCCCTGATCGCGCCGCTCGCTCGCGCCGTGAGCGATGCGCAGCGCGACGACGCGCTCACGCCGATCGATATCGTCGTAGCGAATCGCGCAACCGAGCAGTTCCTCAAGTTCGAGCTGGCCGAAAACCTCGGTATCGCAGCCAACCTTCGCTTCCCATTTCTCCGCGCGTTCCTCGGCCGAATCGTTGAACAGGCGGATCCGCAGCTTCGAGTGCTGGAGACCGACGCGCTCCAGATCGTCATTTTCGAGGCGCTTCGCCGCGCCTCAGGCGGCGCTGAATCCGAGCTCGCACCCGCGCGCGATTATATCGCCGCCGCTGCGCGAACAGCTGACCAGGAGTCGCGCGCGCTGCGATTGAGCGCGCGAGTTGCCGCGCTTTTTCGCGAGTACTCGATTTCCCGCCGTCCAATGATCGATGCGTGGCGACAGGGTCGCGTGGACTCTGTCGAAACTCTAGCCGGTACCGAGCGATGGCAACGCGCGCTCTGGCAAGCGATCTTCGACGATCGCCGATGCGTCCGTTCGGAATTTCTCAATGACCGCACGTTCCGCTGGATGCTTCTGCCGGACGCGATGTCTGCCATCGACGGCAATTCGTTGCGCCGTATGTTACGCGATCCGCTCCATATCTTCGGCCTCGCGTATGTCGGTACGGCGTTTGCGGAAATCTTCAACCGGCTCGCGCAAACCGTCGAGGTTCGAATCTACACAATCAACCCGTGCATGGAATTCTGGGAAGACCTCGACACATCGCGGCGGAGCGATGGTAGGCGATGGCCGCGGCGCGGCGAAAGGCTGGGGCGCGCGCTACTCGATTCGGACGATCCCTTCGGGCTGCTGAATGCTGAAGATTCGCGCGCGCTGCAGTACTGGGGGCGGCCCGGCCGCGAATATGTGCGACTCCTGAACGAGTTGACGGATTGTGAATTCGAGCCGCATTTCATCGAGCCAGGGCCGGAGGCGAAACTCACTCTCCTCGAGCGCCTCCAACGTGACATCCTGTTTCGCAATCCGACGCCGGAGGCGCTTGCCGACGGACAGGGTGCGCCGGATGATGGCTCGATCCGATTCCTCGCCTGCCCGAGCATCCGCCGCGAAGTGGAGATCGTGGCGAACGCGATCTGGTCAATAATACGCGACGCTAACGCGGGGCATCGCCCGCTTCGCTTTCACGAGATCGCGATTACGATGCCGAGCTCGATGAGCGCGGCCTATCTGCCTCATATCGAGGCGGTGTTCGCCAAGATGCACGATCTCCCGATCGATATCGTGGCGCGCAGCAGCGCCGACAGCCGAATCGGGGAGGCGTTCGAGCTTCTGCTCGATCTTCCGCTCGGCCGCTTTACGCGCGATCAGATGCTCCGCCTGCTGACGCACCCAGCGATCGTTGGCGGTGACGGCCAACGGGAGACCGCGCGATGGTCCGGGTGGGCGCAAATGCTCGGCGTTTACCTCGGCGCCGACGACGACGATCTCGGCAACACTTACATCAATGGACTCTACCATTGGGATCAGGCGCTCAAGCGGCTTGCCCTCGGCATCTTCCTGGAAGGCGCGCAAGGCGACGACGCTCGGACGTTCAAATCAGCCGACGGCGCCGAGTATCTGCCGCTCGAACTATTGGAAGAAGATCTCGACGGCGCGGCGCGGATGGTGCGCCTGGCGCGCGGCATGATCGGCGACGCGCGCACGATGCAGACCACGCGGCTCAGCCTGAGGCAATGGTCGCGTTTTCTGATCGAAATGATCACGACCTATATTGCCGCGGGCGCGGCCGCCGCCGAGCGCGTGCGCGAGCGACTCATCGAAGCGATCGAATCGCTCGAGCACGAGGATTTCGCGTCCGCGCCAATCGCTTATCAGGCTCTGCGCGAGCTGGTGCGCGCGCGCATGGGCGAGCTCGAGGCGATGCACGGACGTCTCAGCCGCCGCGGTATCGCGGTCGCTCCGATGTCGGCGATTCAATCGATTCCGTTCAAGGTGATCTTCGCGATTGGTCTCGGCGAGGGAATCTTCCCCGAACACGAGCCGCAGGACCCGCTCGATCTGCGTGCTGCAGGGCGTGTGGCCGGCGACGTTTCTCACGCCGATCGCGACCGCTACGCATTTCTCCAGGTCATCCTCGCGGCGCGCGATCGCCTGCTGCTTTGCTATGTCGCTCGCGACGGGCAGACGGGCGACCCGCTCGAACCCTCCTCCGTGATTCGCGAATTGCAGAGCGTGGTTCGCGGTTGCGTCGATGAGGAAACCCTCAAGCAACTTACGATTTCTCATCGCGTGAGCCGCTACGATTTCAAGTACTTTCCGGCAATGCTCGGCGAGCCTGAAACCCAGTTGTCGCGCGAATCAGAAAGCTTCGATCCCGACGCGCGGCGCGGCGCGCGAATCGCGGCGCTCAGGCTCGATCTTGAAAAACACTCGGCTGGTGAAGCGCTGCCAAGGCGGACAGAAGAATTGATCGATGCGCTTGATCCGAAGATCCAGCGAATCCTGCGATCGCAGCTGCGCGTCGTTCAGCTGCCGGCACTCAAAGGAAACGCGCCACCCGACGACCGGGAGATTCGCGTCACCGTTTCTGCGCTAAAGCATTACCTCGAATGTCCCCTGCAGGGCGCCGCGCGCTACGCGCTCGGAATGGAGAACGAGGACTACGAAGAGCCGGCCGAGGACGAACCGCTCGAGCTGTCGCGCCTCGACCATACGGTCCTCTTGCGCGCGGTGTTCAGAAAAGGATGCGCTGACACGACCAGGATGCGCTCCGAATACGAGCGCGCGTTTCGCGTCGCGCAGATGACAGGCCGGGCGCCGGCGGGGTCGTTCGGCGATGCTGCCGCGAGACGCGACGAAGCACGGCTCCAGCACTGGTGTGAGCTACTCGCCGCAGCGCGGGTCGATTCGATCGACGAATGGGAGGAGATTCGGCTCGGACCGGCAGATGAATTTTCGCCCGCCAGCACGATTCTTCCAGCGCTCACGCTCGCGGTTCCATTCAGGAATCGGGGCGGCGTCGAAACGATTCGCAGCGTTACGCTGCACGGCTCGCTCGGCGCGTTTTCACCGCGGCGCGACCAGGCGTTCAACGGAGTCGTTCGCAACGACGCGAAAGCGCGCGACTTCGTCGCGATGTTTCTCGGCGCGATTGTGCTCGCCGCGGCTAAGCAACCAATGCCGCGCGCGCTCGAGGCGATCGTGCTACCAGGTCTTGAGGCGGAGCAGCCTTCGATCAAACGCCTCGTTCTGCCGAGCGCGACGGAGGCGCGTGCGTATCTTTCGCTGCTCATCAGCGATTTGCTGACCAGCGAAAATTTCTACTTCTTCCCGATCGAGGCGGCCGCCAAGACCTTCGCGGAGATGAACAAGTCGCCCGCGCGGCGCGATATTCAGCAGGCACTCGACAACCTTCGCGAGCAACCGTTGCCGACCTGCGCG
>JASHPB010000152.1 GCA_030038355.1 Candidatus Binataceae bacterium | reverse complement strand
GGGCGAATCAGGCGGTTGTCGGCGTACTGCTCGAGGCCATGCGCTATCCATCCCGCGGCGCGGCCGACGGCGAAGATCGCGGCCGGCAGCGAGCGCGGGAATCCCAGCATCCGCGTGCATACGGTGAGATAGAAGTCGAGGTTGGGGCGGAGCCGATCGCGCTTCCACACCAGCTCTTCGACCTTGAGCGCAGTCTCATAGAGGCGCGCGCCCCGTTTGCCCGCGATGGCCTCGGCCGTCTCGCGCATCAGCACCGCGCGCGGATCGCCGTCAGGATAAATTGCGTGCCCGAAGCCGGGCGGCAGACGATGGTCGGCCGCATGCGCGGCGAGGCACTCGTCGAGGCGGGCTCCGCTCTGGAGGTCGGCGAACAACGCTTCGATTCGATCGCATGCGCCGCCGTGAATCGGCCCCGAGAGCGAGCAGAGCGCGGCCAGCACCGAGGCGAAAAGGTCTGCGCCGGTGCTCGCAATCACGCGCGCCGCGAACGTCGAGACGTTGAACTCATGCTCGGCGCACGCGACCAGCACGCGGTCGAGCGCCTGCACCTCGAATTTCTCACCGCTGACGCCGGCGACCGAGCGCAGCAGGCGAAGCGCGATCCCGGGCGCATCTTCGAGGTCTCCCGCCTTAAGGGGCAGCGCGAGCGGCAGGAGGCTGATGATCAGCTTGGCGCGGTCTATTCTGGTTCGAGGCGGCTGGCGCCGGTCCCAGGCCGCAAGCACCGGCATCATCGCGGCGAGCCTGAGCACGGGCGCCGCGTCATCGCCGACCGCTGCGAGCGCGGCGGCTACCGACGACGGCAGTCGCGCGCCCGCGACCTCGGCGCGGAGCGCGGCGATCTCCTCGGGCACGGGCCGCTCGCCGCTCCATAGCAGCAGGCACACTTCCTCGAACGACGCGTGCGCGACGACTTCCTCGATTGGATAGCCGCGGTAGGCGAGCTTGCTCTCAATAATGGAACTGACGGCGGACTCGGCCGCGATCACCCCCGGCGCGGCGCTTTCCACCCCCTTCGGCTGGGCGACCGTCACCCACGTCGACGCGGGCGGCAGGCTTCGGCCGCGACGTCCGCGCTCTGTGGAGACGAGGTCACGGAGCGCCTCGACGTCGGCGCGGCGATAGAGCGCCTGACGGCCCACCTTGCGGCGATAGCTGCGGAGCCATCCGCGGCTGACATAGGCGTAAAGGGTTCCGAGCTTGACCCCCAGATGTTGTGCGGCTTCGGCGGCGGTGAGCATCCCGGGCCGCGCGGACTTTCGGACTGCCACGGAATGATGACGCCACGCGGCCGGCGTGTCGTCAAGCGGTCTGCAGCTATATCCAGTTGCATCAACATAGATAAAGATATATCGATTCGAGACGGAGGTGCGCGATGGCAGACCCAAACCGAATCGTGAAGAACGCAAGCGACCTGGGCAAAATGGTCGATTTCGGCAAGACCGCCGCCGACTATGGGCGCCACCGTGCCGGCTTCCAGCCCGAATTCTTCGACCGCCTCGCCGCGAGAGATATTGTTGTGCGCGGTCACCGCGCGCTCGACCTGGGTACCGGCACAGGCACGATCGCGCGTGGCCTCGCCGCGCGCGGGATGATCACGACCGGGCTCGATCGCTCATCCTCGATGCTCGCGGAGGCGGAGCGGCTCGCGCGCGAGGCGGGACTCAAGCTGCGATTCGTCGAGGCCACGGCCGAGGAAACCGGCATGGAGGCGGCGCGCTTCGATGTCGTAATGGCGGGGCAATGCTGGCACTGGTTCGATCGCAAGCGCGCGGCGCACGAAGTGATGCGTATCCTGGTGCCGGGCGGCAAGCTCGTGCTCGGCCACTTCGACTGGATTCCGCTGCCGGGCAACGTGGTGGAAGCGACCGAGAAGCTGATCGAGCAGTGCAATCCGAAGTGGACGCTCGGCGGCGGGATGGGGATCCATCCGCAATACCTGAGCGGGCTTTCAGTGGCCGGATTCACAAATATCGAAACCTACTCCTTTGACCTCGAGGTGCCGTACACGCACGAGGATTGGCGCGGGCGGATTCGCGCGAGTGCGGGCGTCGGCGCGAGTCTGCCCCCAGACAAGGTCGCCGAGTTCGACCGGGCGCTCGCGAAGATACTCGCCGCGCGATGGCCCGAGGAGCCGATGCCGGTGCTGCATCGGACCTGGACCGTGATCGCGAGCAAAGGTTAACTGCGATGCGACTCGTTGCGCTCGATCACGTGCAGCTCGCGATGCCGCCCGGGCGCGAGGCCGACGCGCCCGCGTTTTACCAACACATCCTCGGCCTGCCGGAGCGGCCGAAGCCGGCGCATCTCGCAAAGCGCGGCGGATGCTGGTTCGAGCGCGGCGCGCTCAAGCTGCATCTGGGAGTAGACAAGGATTTCGTGCCCGCGCGGAAGGCGCATCCCGCGTTTATCGTCGAGGAACTACCGGCCATCGTCGCGACGCTGAAGGACGCCGGTTATCGCGTGGTCGAAGATGAGCCGCTCGCGGGCTACAATCGCGTCTATGCCGATGATCCGTTCGGCAATCGGATCGAGTTGATGGAACCGCTGAAGTAGCGGCGCCCGCCCATAGCGGAAAGAGGCGCGAAGGCGCCCGTCATCTAACGAAGATTCCCAACTAACCCGCTTTTCCTTCCCGCATCGGCAAGGGAAGGCTGCGGCGCGGAGCCAGCGCCGCGGTCAAAAATTTACTAGGGCTCCGAGCGGAGTGAGTCCGCCAGCAAAGTCGAAGGATGCCGAACGATGAGCTTCGAGCTCTGGCAGCCTCGGCGAACACACCAGCGAAAAGCGCCGCGATTCTTCGACTCAGCCGTAGTGGGCTCGGACAAAATGATGACAGGCTGAAAGCTTCGCTCGGACTGATCAGAAGGTTGCGCCATCGCCCCCTCATTCATGGCGCGGAGCTTTGACGCAGCCGCATCGATCAGGTTTATAGTGCGAAGCCGCAGGAGGCCTTCGCCATGGAGTTCGGCACTCTTATCTTCACCAAACCCGAGCGCGCCAGGAGCGACGTGAGGTTCGCCGAGGAGCGCGGCTTCACGCACGCATGGATTCCCGACTCGCACATGATCTGGGGCGACACGTACGCATGCATGGCGTTGGCCGCAGTCAATTCGAAGAGCATCAAGCTCGGCACGGGCGTGGC
>JASHPB010000151.1 GCA_030038355.1 Candidatus Binataceae bacterium | reverse complement strand
GGGCGCATTGTGCTATATCGCGCGCCGATAAGCAGCGTCGTCCAGGGGATTGCGACGCGTAGGGCTCGCCCTTTAGGACCGTGGGGTCCTTGCGGGTTCTTTCTCAGGAGGTATTGGGGGAAATGGCAGTTGGCACGGTCAAATGGTTCAGTCCGAAGAAGGGTTACGGATTCATTACGATGGAGGACGGCCAGGAGGTCTTCGTCCATTACAGCGCGATCGATGGCTCCGGCTTTCGCTCGCTGGAACAAGGCGAGAAGGTCGCGTTCGAAGTGGCGCAGGGACCCAAAGGGCTGCAGGCATCGAACGTCTCGCGCAACTAGCGCGGATTCCGTAGACAAAAAGGGGATTTTTCGCGATCGCCCCAGGCGTTGGTACATCGTTCTGCGCGGCGTCGGCGAAGATTTAGCGCATTGGCGTCGCGCGCATGAAGCGCAGCGTGTCGTCAATATCGCGGATGCCTGCGTCCGAGCCGAGGCCGGTCGCAACCAGGGCCGCTGCTGCGGTGCCGAGCCGCATGCATTCTTCCGGCCGCCATCCGAGCAGCAAGCCGCGGATAAAGCCCGCACAGTAAGCGTCGCCGCACCCGGAAGTGTCGCTGACTTCGATTTTGTAGGCGCCGAGGCGCCGATTCTCGTGCGGCGTAATCATCAGGCTACCTGCCGCGCCAAGTTTGAGCACCACCCCTCGCACGCCGCACCCGAGGAGACGGAGCGCCGCCGCTTCTGGCGCGCGCTCTCCCGTCAGCATCGCGGCCTGATCGAAATTGGGCATCATCCAATCGACGAATTCGAGCGCCGGCGCGAGGATCGCGAGAACTTTCGGCGAACCCTCGCCTAGCAGGTCCATCGAGGTGGTCGCGCCACGCTCGCGCGCGCGGCGCAGGATTTGTTTCGCGCCATCGCGCCCAAGCCCCCGCATCACATCGGGTCCGCCGAGATGCACATGGCGGGTGCTCTCGATAATGGGCCAGGGGATGTCGCCGGGGCTTAAAAGCGGATTCGCCCCAATCGCATGGAGAGCCGGGCGATCGCCGTTGGGGCGAATCGGCAGGATACTCGCGGATGTCTGAACCCCGGATTTCCGCGCGATGTATCGCGTATCGACGCCATGAGATTCGAGCGCGCGAACGAGCTCGTCGCCGAGCGCGTCAGCGCCAACCGCGCCGACGCTCGCGACCGTGGCTCCCAACTTCGCGAGACCAACGGCAGCGGCTGCTGCGGTACCGGCCGGCGCGAGCCGGATTTGATCAAGGATTATTGCTCCCTGGCCCTCGGGGATATGCGTAACGGGCCGGCCCAGAATATCGAGGACGTGAGCGCCGATCGCAACGGCGTCGAGACTCATCCTGCGCTGGCCACGGACTTTTGCTGGCGGCGCTTGCGGGCCACTTCGCGATCCTGGCGCGCCTTGACCGCATCGAACAGGTTGGTGGCGATCGGATCGGGCAGCACGGTGATCGGCCGGCCGGTGGCGAGCGCCTGCACGTACACCGAAGAAATCTTCTCCAGCAGCTCGACGAAAGTGAAGGTCCTCTCGAGGTCAGGACCGACGCAGAGCGCGCCGTGATTCTGCATCACGTAGCAATGGCATCGATTGGCGAGCTTGTCTGCAACCATATCGTGGAGCTCGCGCGTGCCGGAGAGCGCGTAAGGAATCAGATCGACCGCTGGGCCGATCGAGAGCGCAACCTCGTCGAATAGTGGCGGGATCGACTCCGCGATTAGGCTGACCGCGCTCGCGCCGCGCTGATGAGTATGAATCACAGCACTCACATCGGGCCGCACCTTGTAGGCCTCGACGTGCATCGGCGCCTCGATCGACGGCTTCAGCTTGCCTTCGATCGGTTTCAAGGCGAAGTCCACGACGCAGATATCGTTCGCGGTCATCGTGTCGTAGGGCATCCGTGTCGGCGTCACGACCACGGCGTCCTCGTCCTCGACCAGCATCGAGACATTGCCCGCACTGCCCGAGCGGGTACCGAAGTAACCCTGCTCGGAGAGTTTCTGACTCATCCGGAGGACCTGTTCTTTGTAGTCGTCGTAACGTCCCATCAATGCGGTCTCCCCACCCGCGCTCATCGCGCCGGCGTTCCCCGCCCATCTTGCTACGAAGAAAGGCGTATGCCTAGACGAGTCGGATTGGCGAATTGCCGCGTTCGCTCACGCGGCCAACCTGGACGGCATCGCGGTGGCCAGCTGCCTGAAGCTCGGCTACCAGCACGGTCGCCACACTCGCGGGCACGGCGATTAGAAGGCCGCCCGAGGTCTGCGGGTCATATACGATGTCGATCATTTCGTCGGCGACTTCTTCCGCGATCTCGACGTCGTGTTCGTAATATTCGCGATTGCGCTTGCCCCCGCTGGGGATCATCCCGGCGCGCACCTGCTCGAGCGCGCCCGGCAGGAGCGGGAGGTCCGATTCCTCGAACGTGATCGTGACGCCGCTGCCCTCCGCCATCTTCATCGCGTGGCCGACCAGGCCGAAGCCGGTGATGTCGGTCGCGGCGTGGACCTCATGTTTCAGCATCACCGACGCGGCCGCGGCATTCAGCATCGTCATCGATTGCACCGCCGCGACGTAGTCATCTCGGGCGAGCGCGTCGCGCTTGAACGCCGTCGTTAGAACTCCGGTGCCAAGCGGTTTGGTGAGTATCAGCAGGTCGCCCGATCGCGCCCCCACATTGCGCACGATTCGGCGCGGATCGATCACTCCGGTCACGGCCATCCCGAACTTGACCTCGTCGTCGGCTACGGTGTGGCCGCCGACGATCACGACGCCTGCTTCACGCGCCTTTTCTGACGCGCCGCGCAGAATCTCGCCGAGCATTGCGGGCGGCAACCCAGACTGCGGCCAGCACACGATGTTGAGCGCCGTGCGAGGCATGCCGCCCATAGCGTAGACGTCGGACAGCGCGTTCGCGGCGGCGATTTGACCATAAGTGAATGGATCATCAACTACGGGCGTGAAGAAATCGACGGTGTTGACGACCGCGAGGTCATCGGAAAGACGGAACACTCCGGCGTCGTCGCCGGTCGAAATTCCAACCAGCAAATCAGGGTGGCTCGGGAGATCGAGCCCTGACAGCACCGCCGCGAGGTCCGCCGGACCGAGTTTGCCGGCTCAACCGGCGGCTTTGCAGCGCTGAGTCAGACGAACCAGCTCGCCACGCGTCGGATTGTTGTTGGCATCCATTGCCATGGCTGCATTGTCGCGCAAAGCCCCCCGCAAGTCAGCCCATATTTCGGGCTCAGAACGGCAGCGGCGGCTCGTGGATAATCATGGTAAGCGGGTGATGCGGAATCTTGTTGAAGATCCAGCGCATCACCGACCGCAGCCGCTCCTCGGGCACGAGGAGCGAGGCCCTCGTTTGAACAAAAATCGAAAGCTGGAACGAACCGAGCACGCGCCGCCATTCGATTTCATCTGCGACACCGACGGCCGCCGCGCGTCTGCGGCGCGCTTGGATCTGCGGCGGTGGCGGTTGTCCAAGCAAAAGTCCAAAGACTTGCCGACAATTGACAAACTACCGATGGCGATTGTGGGCCGAAAGTACTAGCTCGCGCGTGCTCTAAGGCGGCGCGCGTCGCCGACGCGAATCGTCACCCCCGAATGGTCGAAGTAGTCGAGCAGCGCGATCGAAAACTTGCGCGAGGCGCCGAGCAGGTCGCGAAACTCGGCGGCCGTGATCTCTGGATGCGATGCGAGATGTGCTTCGAGCCGCTCGCGCGCCATCTTGAGCGCCGCGTGACTGAAGTAAAGATCGGTCGCGATTCGCGCCACGCGCCCCTCGCGCTCGAGCGCGCCCAGCACGGTGCGGATGCGGGCGAGGTCCTTGAGCCCGAGCCCGTCGGCGAGCTGCTTCAGGTCCGGCGGCTGAAATTCGGCCTTTCGCAGCGCTGCCTCGATATCGCCCCCGAGCTTGCCCGCGTCGCCGCCGAGTTGTACGCGATGGCTTCTCAGCCTGAGCACGCTCTCCTCGCGCGCGATCTCGCATTCATTGAGCAGGCGATCGACCACTGCGCGGAACGCGCGCGCGGGAATCTCCTGCGGCGAACGAGTCCGCAGCGCTTCCATCTCGAGGCCAGGTGCGAGCGGCTCTGCCTTGTGATGCGCCCCGATCGCGTCGATTGCGAAGCGCTTCAACTCGTCCCACTTGACCCGCGTCGTGAAGCCCTCTTCGTCGCCGATCGAAAATTTGATGAACCGCCGATCCTTAAGCGTCTGCGTGGTTTCCGCGAGCGGCTGATTCATCAGTAGCGCGATTCGGGCAGATGGAATGGCGAAAGCATCCTGGAGATTTAGCAGCGCTTCGAGCGCGTCGGCCGCCGACGAATCGCGGCGCACCGCGAGGTTGGCGCGGTAGCCATCGAGCGGTTTTCGTGAGCGGCGTCCTAGAGGATTCAGCACCACGCCGCCGCCGAGAGTGCGCGAGTTGGTTTCGTCGCGGATGACGAAGCGATCACCGCTGAGCGCGACCACCGGAGCGTCGCTCACCAGTTGCACAAGCGCAGCCGACTTCGGCTCGATCGCGCCTTTTTCATCGAGCACGATGGCCCGAGCAATTGTTTCAGCCGTCGCGATAAAGAGGCGTACGCGCTGGTTGTTTTTTAGCGCGCGTTTCGCCGCGGGACGGATCTCGAGGTGCGCATCGAAGCGCGAGGTCGAGAAGTCGAGGCGCTCGTCGGCGAGGACATTGCCGCGCGCGAGCTCGAGCTTCTCAGCACCGGTGAGATTGAGCGCAACGCGCTGGCATCGTCCTGCCCGCTCGACGGATTCAGAATGCACCTGGATCGAGCGGACGCGGAGTTCCTCGCCTCCAGGTAGCGCGCGCAGCTTCTGCCCGACGCGCACTTCCGCACCCATCGCAGTGCCGGTCACGACGATTCCATGTCCCTTGATCGTGAATGCGCGATCCAGCGGCAGACGAAAAACTCCGGTTGCGCGCCGCGCCTCGAAACCATCGAGCGCGCGCACGATCTCGGCGCGCAGCGCATCGAGCCCCGCGCCGGTGATCGAGGACACTTCGACGATCGACGCGCCGGCGAGGCTGGTGCCATCCGCCAGCAGCTCGATTTCATCGCGCACTTCCGCGATCCGCGCGGCGTCTGAGAGGTCGGCCTTGGTGATCACGAAAATCCCGCGATGCGTTCCGAGCAAATGCAGGATGTCGAGATGCTCTTCGCTCTGCGGCATCACGCCGTCGTCCGCTGCGATCGTGAAGAGCACGAGGTCGATACCATGCGCGCCAGCCAGCATGTTGCGGATGAAGCGCTCGTGGCCCGGGACGTCGACGATTCCCGCGCGCGTGCCGTCGGGGAGCGTGAAGTAGGCGAAGCCGAGATCGATCGAAATGCCGCGCTCCTTCTCTTCCTTGAGGCGATCGGTCTCCTGGCCAGTGAGCGCCTTGATAAGCGCGGTCTTGCCGTGATCGATATGACCCGCGGTGCCGATGATCGCGTGTGTGACGCTCGAGGCCATCGACTAGTCCTTGCGCTCCGCAAAGGCCTTGAGCGCGGAGAGAGATTTGGCGGCAATGCTTTCGTCGAGTTCGGCGGAGATGGTCGCATACCACTTGGCGGCGCCTTCGTAGATGCGAGCAGAGCCCGCGTCGTCTTTGAGGAACTCTGCGATTTGTTCCATCTCTGCCACCCAGCGGTACGCCTTTGGCAGCATCCCGGGGACTCCGCGTTTGAAGCGGCGGAGCTGGTCGGGTTGGCTCCGCGCGAGCTCGGCGTAGAGCGCATCGGCGAGACCCGCGCGCGCAGCGCCGGCGAGCATCACGCTTGCGATCGCCGTGATGCCCTTGGTGATGCCCGCGTACGACATCTTGAGACCCGATGCCGCGCCGATTGCGCCGTCGAGCACGGCGATATCGAGGTAGGAGTTGAGCGCGGCCAGCAGCAGATGCGCATGCTCGCCAGACGCGTAGATTCGCGGCGAGTAGGTTCCAGGCTCGGCGCCTGGCGGACCGCCGATAATGCCGGCGTCGATAAACTTGCATCCGGCAGGCGCTAAGATTTCGGCAATCTGGATGGTTGTGGCAGGCGCGATCGCATTGCACTCCACGAACGCGGGCTTCTTCTGCGCGCGGCGAATCGGCTCAGCGAAGCGTCGCGCCACTTCGATCGCGACACCGGGCGGAACGATCGAAAGGATGAAATCGGCGTCTCTTACGAGCGTATCGTCATTGTCGATCACCTCGAGGCCCGCGCTCTCGACGCGCCGCTTGCTTTCGGCGCTACGACCGCGAGTCTCGGTGACCACGCGCGCGCCGGTCCGACGCAGGCGGCGGCCGACTGCACTGCCCATTTCTCCCGCGCCAACGACTGCGACTACAGGGGTTTTGTCCTTCATCGCGATGATTCTAGGCGCGCTCGCTTGGCGCGGGAAAGCAGCAGGTTCGCCGCGCGCTGGAAAGGGCGAAGCCGGTAGCGATATTGTCCGCTTGGTCAGCGCGAATCGAATTGGGGAGCGCCACAGAAGGAGAATCGAAGATGGACGCGATCAGAAAGCTCGATCGCTCGGTCAAAGGCCGTGTCGCGCTAATCACGGGCGCGGCCAGCGGGATGGGACGCGCGACTGCTCATCTGTTCGCCACCGAAGGCGCGGTCGTCGCAGCCACCGATATCAACCAGACGGCACTCGCGCTGGTGCGCGACGAGATAAAGTCTGAAGGCGGCGCGGCCGAAGCGTGGACGCTCGACGTCTGCGACCATGCCGCCATCAAGCGGACGGTGGCCGATGTCGCAGCGCGGCTCGGCCGGATCGATATCCTGATCAACAACGCAGGCTTCGGCGGATTTCATCCAATCGACGGCGACCAGTACGACGCGATCTGGGATCGCTCGCTCAGCGGCTTACTCACTGCTCAGCAGCGCCTGATTCGCGCTGCGTTGCCCCATCTGCGGAAGTCCGACGCCGCGCGAATCGTCAATATCGCATCGACTGAGGGCCTCGGCGCCACGCCCGGCGACAGTCCCTACTCGGTGGCGAAGACCGGCGTGATCGGCCTCACCCGTGCGCTGGCCGTGGACTTAGGTCCCGAAGGAATCACAGTCAATTGCATCTGTCCGGGGCCGATCCGGACCAGCCTCACCCAAGCGATACCGGAGCAACACAAGACCATCTTTGCCAAGCGGCGGACCGCGCTGAAGCGTTACGGCTACCCCGAAGAGGTCGCGCACATCACGTTCGGCATCTGCCTGCCGGCGGCTTCGTACCTGACGGGCGCGGTCATTCCAGTTGACGGCGGGTTAACGATTCGCAACGCCTGAGTGCGCGCGCGGCTACTTGCGGAAGGCGGCGCGGATCGCGTCGGCCGCTTGGCGGATTCCTTCCTTGCCCTTGTCCACCAGGTCGAAGAAGCTGACGAAGCCGTGCGTCACGCCTTCGTAGCGCGTGCAGGTGACCTTCGTGCCGGCGCGCTTCAGTGCGTCGGCGAAGGCCTCGCCCTCGTCGCGCAGCGGATCGTGGCTCGCGGTCTGAATCAGCGCAGGCGGAAGACCTGAAAGATTCTTGGCGCGAAGTGGCGAGGCGAGCGGATTCGCGCCGTCTCTGGTCTCGTCTAGGTAGTGTCCCCAGAACCACTTCATGTCTGCGCCGGAGAGCAGGTAGCCGTCGTCGGCAAACTCGCGCATCGAGGGAAAGTCCATGCTCGCATCGGTGACTGGATAGAAGAGTACTTGCAGCTGGAGTGCCGGACCGCCGCCGTCGCGCGCCATCAGCGATATTGCAGCTGCGAGATTGCCGCCCGCACTGTCGCCGCCGACGGCGAGTCGCTGAGGATCGCCGCCGAACGACGCGGCGTTGGCCGCGATCCACTTAGTCGCCGCGTAGCAATCGTTGGGCGCGGCGGGAAACGGATGCTCCGGCGCGAGGCGGTAATCCACAGACACGACAAGGCATCCCGCGGCGTTAGCAAGGGCGCGGCAGAGGTTGTCGTGGCTCTCGAGGCCGCCGAGCACCCATCCTCCGCCGTGGAAATAGATCAGCACTCCGAGCGGCAGCCGCGCCTGCGGCGTGTAGATGCGAATCGGAATCTGAGCAACGGGGCCGGGGATATGGCGATCCTCGACGCGATAGATTTCCTGTGGCGGCACCGGGCTCGCCTCGAGCAGCGCCTGCATCTTGGCGCGCGCCTGTTCGGGAGTTTCGGCGCGCAGGAAGAGCGGTGCCGAGGCATTGGCGCCGTCGAGAAAAGCCTTGGTCTGAGCATCGAGCGCGCTCGCCATTGAGTGACTCCTTTGGCGCGGCCTGCTCGACGCACGCCGCTCGCCGAGAACTTAGGTGACCGCCGCGCGAGTTGGCAAGCCTCAGTTGGGAACCTGGTTGAAGCGCGCGTGCCATCCGGCCTGGAACCAGGGTTCGCCGTCACGCATGCCGAAGACGTCGGCGCTCACGAGCATCGCGTCGCCAACGATTTTGCAGTTCAGGCTGGTGCGCTCATCGACGGTGAACCGCGCGCCCGGTGCATAGTGATCAGCCTGGTATTCGTCGAACTGAAGCGTCGATTGCATGGTGGCGTACTCGCGGCCGTCAGTCGAAACCGGAACGACGACGCCGTGCGGCGCGATGATCTTGTCGCTCGCCTCGACCCCGGTCTCGGTGAACGTCAGATCAAAGGGACCTTGGCCAACGCGCCGGTAGCAGAGGCGATAAGTCTTCGGCGTCCAGTAGCCGACCTTGTGCGCACCGGGGAGGCGTTTGATCCAGTCGAGTTCATTCACCTGCCCCTCCCAACATCCGCGAAAGACGTCGGGCAGCACCAAGCTTGGTTGCGCTGCAGGCGCCATAAGCGCTGCGCTCGGCGCCGGAGGCGGGGGCGTCGCCTGTGAAATCGGCGGCTGGGACTGGCGCGGCGGCCATATCGACGGTGGGAGGAGTTGAATCACCGGCCCTTGGGTATCCGCCTGAGGGTACTGGGGAGGCGGAAGCTGATTTTGTGACGAAGGCGCCGGCACCTCCATCGTCGATTGCGCAAATGCGGTAACAGTCGCGCCGAGCAGCAGTACGATTCCTGCAATGGTCGCGAGTTTGCTTGGAAATTTCATTCGGCTAAGCGGTCCGAGGGATAAAAATGCATAAGCAATGCCGCGTCAAATTGACGAGAAGGCCGCGTCGCCTGACGCTCCGGCGTCCGGTAGCATCAATTTTATTCCGCTTGGAACAGAACTTCGATGAACGACCAGAATATCAACTTTGAAGCGGCATGGGCGGCGAGCCAGATTCCCGCGGCCGGGCGCAGGTTGCAGGCGCAGCGCTTGGCGGACGCGATGCGGCGGGTTATCGATCACCTCGTGCAGGTAGCGGCGCCCGAAGATGACTTGCGCACCGCCGCGGACCTGCTCGAGAGTTACGCCGAGCGGCTCTCGCGCTACCCGGTCTCGCGCACTTACGAAGGATTCGCCGAGGCCGCCAATGCCGGTGACACGCACGTGTTTTTCGATCACAGTCCGCTGATCGGAATGGCGAATCCGCTGGCGCCGCCAATCCGCATGGCGGTGATGAGCGATCGAATTGAAGGGCGCGTGACGTTCGGCGCGCCCTACGAAGGGCCGCCCGGGCACGTGCACGGCGGTTTTCTGGCGGCGGCGTTCGATGAAGTCCTCGGAATGGCGCAATCTCTGACCGGCAATCCCGGCATGACCGGCACACTCATGATCCGTTACCGGCGGCCGACGCCACTGCTCAAGGAACTGGTCTTCGAGGGACGCGTCGATCGCGTCGAGGGCCGCAAGATTTTCACGCGAGGCACGGTCTCAGCCGCCGGCAAGGTAACGGCGGAGGCCGAGGGTCTTTTTATCGCGGTCGGCGCTGAGCGTTTCTTGGCCATGGCGGCGGCGCTCGGCTCCAAGCCGCGGAGCGACGCAAAGTAACGCTCAATCTGGGCGGACGAGCCCTGACAGGCCGGCGAACAAAAGCGGCGTGATCGTCCATCCGGCGAGGATGTGCATCCACAAGTAGACGCGCAGCACGCGGCTTGGAATCTCGCCCCGGTTGAGCATTGTACGCGAGCCGTGAATCGTTCCGCCTATGCCACGGCGCGCATTCGGCCGCCAGTATTGATCCTGATAGAGCACGACCACCGGTAGAAAATTCTCCAGCGAATAGACGAACGCATTGAAGACCGGATAATGCGGCGGCGCCTCGCCGCTGCTGACGAACTCATTGTAGGCGGCTGCTTCAGTTGGAGTGATGAGCCCCGCGCGATAGCCGATACCGAATAGAATCGCGCCGATGATGACAAAGGCCGCGATCCACCAGAGCGCGCGCAGCGGCCGGTAGCCGTACCCAATCGTGTACTCGAGGACGAGGTTCCACAGCCGCTCGGGGCGGCCCATCTTCGTGTCACTTCTCAGCGCGACTTCCTTCGCGATCAGCACTTCGATCGCCGCCCGATCGTGGCCGTCGTCGCGCAGCACCTGGGCCACTTGCCGATAGGGTTGTGGAAAGTATCCGGCCCCCTGGAGCGCGATCCACTTGAGACGTGCCGCAGAACTTTCCGGGCCGCCGTCGATCGTCTTGTAAACGAAACCGTTGAGCGTGAGATTGCCGCGCGCTGGCCAGCTTGCTTCGTCGTCCCACAGCGCACCGGCCGTGGCATTCTCCAAATCGAGAATGGTCTTCGCGGTGTGCGTGACTTCGTTCCACGAAAGCGTGCCGCCAATCTCGGCGCGCTCGGCATTGAGGCCGTTGTCGTCGTGGCCGGTGAACTCGGCGCCGTGAAAATCCAGGCCGCCGCCGATCTTGGTGAGGCGCACGTCTACCGTGCCGTCGGTCGAGAAGCCGTTGTGAAAGAGCGCGTCGCCGCCGATGCGCGCGTCGATCACGCTGACCGTATCCTCGCCGGCGCCCGTGAAACGGCTGCCGGCGCAATCGAGGCTGCCGCCGATTCGGGTGCGAAAAAGCGTAACCTCGCCGAATGACCCGAAACTCAAGAGTACGTCGCCGTCGATCGTCGAGAGATCACCATCGATGGCGCGTGCCCGCGAGCTTCGAAGCTCGAAGCTCTTCAGATGCGAATAGCTCAGGTCGATTCCGTCGGGCAGGTAGCTGTGGACGATCGAAATCGGTCTATCTGCAGTCAGGTAGGAGAGATCCAGTTCGCCCGAAATTCGCGCGCCGCCAAAGCCGATACCGCTCGGATGCACGAGGCGCGAGGCTTCCGGGTCGGTCGTCAGCCAGGCGAGCAGCGCTGCTCGAACCGTGCGCTCGGGACCCCATTTGTCGGCGTGCGCTACCTCGTTTAGCGGCGATTGGTCATCGGTGCTTGGTCCGAGCCATCCGAATTGGCGCCGCGGTGCCAACTCGATCAGCTGCTGCTCGGCGGGACTCAGCACCCCGAATCGGGCCCTTGCCGCTTGGGCCAGTCTCTCGGCCGCCTGCGCCTCCGGCGACGACGCGGAAGGTGTGGGCGCGGCGCTCGCTCGCGATACGTAACCAAGACCAAATGCGAAGCAGTAGACAGTGATGAGGACGACTGAGGCCGCACGACAGGATCGACGCACGAACGCGCTCAGATTTCCGCGAGCCAGTGGCGTTCGAGCGAGGTCACCGGGCGCCCGGCGATGTAATCCTCGATCGCTCGATGCGCTCGCTCGCGATTTCCACCCTTCACGAGGCTCACCAGGTGCGACTGGATGAAGACGCCGCGCTGCTCATCGCTGCCGCCCGCGCAGGCTACTTCGGGAAGTATCGGAGCGAGCGCGGCAGCCGCGCGATCGTACTCGCCATACGCGAATGCGACGCTGCCCTCGGCGAGCGGAACGCCGATCTCCTTCCAGACTTTTTTCTGTCGGCCGGATTGCCCGTCGGCGTGGGCTTTAAGCCGGGCGATTTCCTTGGCGACCGTCGCGCGTTCATCGGCCCGTGCGAGCGCGTAAAGAAAAATTGTTTTCAGGAAAGGAAAGAGATGCTCGCGCACGCGCTTCTTCGCATGCGGCGCGACCTCGCTCCATTCACCGTCAAGGCGTCCGCCGGCAAGCTCGATGTACCAGAGCAGCAGGATGGCGTCGGTCAGCTCGACGACGGCATCGGGCTCAAAGCCCCAGATATTCTCCCGAAAGAGCGCGCGCACCGAGTCAAACTCGCGATTGTCGAGAAGCAGCGCGCCGAGATGAAACGAATTGTGCGCCACCGTGTAATGGCTGAACTGATTCCAGGTTGGGGAAAACGTGCGCATCCCTGCGATGCCCTCGGCGACGCGCGAGTCGCCCGACCATACGTGCGCGAGGCAATGTTGCGCCCACATCGTGAGCGGATCGATCGTAAGCGCGGCGTTGGCCACGCGCTCGGCCTCCGCGCGCCGCCCGTTGAGCTCGAGCGCGAACGCATGCATCGCGCGGACGTGACTCACGTCAGGGTTTGCCTCCGCCGCTTTGCTCATCAGACGCAGTTGTCGCTCGGCGGCGCCGGTCTCGAAGAAGTGGAACTCCGCGAGCTTGGCGGCGAGAGTGTCGCGCGGCCATCGCTCGACGATCTGCTCGTATCCCCTGAGAGCAGCCTCGAAATCGCCCGCGAGACCTGTGCGTACGGCTGCGATGAAGATGCGCTCGCGTTCGGTTGCGTCGTCGAGCCGCGCGTCGGCACGAGCGAGATACGGCGACGCGCCCGCGGCTTCCGCGAGCGATTGAGTGTAGAGAAAGGCCGACGCGGCACAAGCCTGGAGCATCGGGCAATCGGGCATCGCTCTCGCGGCGGCGGTGATCGCGTTCGTGCCGTTGCCGAGCGCAAGAAGCTCGTGCGTGTAGTTGTTCAGCGCACCAATAGCTTGGTCAGACGCATTCGAGACCTCGATACCCCTATCGTTGACCTTATTCACGGTCTCTCCCCCAAATAAGTGCACGGGGCCCTCGACCCTGGCACAATTCGACGGTCGCACGGCTTTTCCGAGCCGTCAATCGGGCCGGGCATGCCCTCGCGTGGCTCAAGCGTCGCTGCTAGATGTTGCCATGCATCCGCGGTCTGGAGGAACGGTCGGAAAATGGACGCGACTGAACGCGAAAGACTTGCGCAACTGCTGGCCGAACAGCAGCTAGCCGTGCTGGTGACGCAGGGCGAGGAATATCCAACGGCGACGTTGCAGGCCTTCGCCGAAACACCCGAACTCGAGCTGCTCTTCATCGTCGGCGAAAGTTCCTACAAGTTCATGAACGTGAGCGCGCGGCCCAAGGTCGCGGTGATGGTCGATACGCGCGATACGGGCGATATCCCGACCTTCAAAGTTTCGCGTGCCGTGATCGACGGTGTCACGAGCGAAGTGCCGCGCGGCAGCGCCGAGTGGACGAACTACCAAGAACTCTTCCTCAAGAAGGCGCCATTCGAAGCGCCATTTTTCAAGTCCCCCGCTCTCAGGATGATCAAGGTAACGCCGCGGCGAGTGTCGTACGCGGGCGCCGATCGTGTCTCGTTCAAGGCCGAATTCTAGGTTGATCCCACGGAGGTAAACGCGATGGAACGCAAGGACGTTGTCATTCCGAAGGGCCAGGAAGTTCTCTACGAGCGCTTTCATTTCGCCCCGGCGGTCAGGGACAAGGACCATCTCTATTGCTCTGGCGTGATCGGCACCGGAGCCGACGGCAAGGCGCCGTCCGATCCCGAAACGCAATTCACAAATGCCTTCGAGGGCGTCAAGGCGACGCTCGCCGACGCGGGCCTTACCTTTCACGACGTCGTGGACATCACCTCGTTTCACGTGGGCCTGCAGTCCAACATGCGCTCGTTCATGAAGGTCAAAGATCGCTACGTCACCGATCCTTATCCGGCGTGGACCGCGATCGGAGTGAGCGAGTTGGCGATCCCGGGCGGCCTGGTCGAGATCAAAGTTATCGCACGCCTCCAAGGCTAATCGGGGCAAATCTGATGGATACTCGAGCTGATCATTCAATCACGACAGTCGAGCAACTACGCACGATCATCGGCGAGCCGCATCCGATGGTGCAGCTCAAGGTGCTCAAGGCGCTCGATGACACGACGATCGATTTTATTAAGCGCTCGCCGTTTCTGGTCCTCGCGACCGCCGATCGCGCGGGAAACCAGGATGCATCGCCGAAGGGCGACCATCCGGGCTTCGTCGCCGTAGAAGACGAGCGCACGCTCCTCATTCCGGAGCGCAAGGGCAACAAGCTCGCGTTCGGTTATCGAAACATCCTTGAGAACCCGCACGTGGGCCTTATCTTCATGATCCCGGGCACGGGCGAGACGCTCCGCGTGAACGGCGCCGCGGAGTTAACAAAGGATCCCGCCGTTTGCGAGCGGCTTACGGCGCGCGGCGCGCCCGCGATGCTCGCGATTCGCGTCCATGTTCACGAATGCTTCTACCACTGTGCGAAGGCGTTCATAAGGTCGCAATTGTGGAAGCCCGAGACGTGGACGGCCCCGCAGCAGATCTCCTTCGGCAAGATGATGGCGGCGAAGACCGGCGCTGGAAAGGAAGTCGCGGAGCAGATCGACAAGGCCGTCGCGCGCGACTACCGCGAGGGGCTGTGATTCGACGGGCGATGCAAAAGCTCCTGAAGCGGCGTCGAGTTCGCTTGATCGGGGGCAGCAGGATATCCCATGGCTGATGAAAACCTGCTGGCGTGGACCTCGCAATGAACAACGCGCGAGTATTCGATGGCGAAGTTTATCGCCACGGGCACCTAAGCGTCGGAGTTTCGCGCGACAAGATTGTATCCGTCGGAGCTTCGCCCGTGCGCGCCACGAAAATCATCGACGCCGGCGGAAAATTCCTCATGCCAAGCCTTATCGACTCCGAGCTGCATCTTGTGAATATGGGGACGGCGACGGACGAAGCCACGATGGCGGCTGACGTGAAAGAGGAACTGCCGGACTGCCACCGTTCACACCACCGACAAAAGCGATCGTGTGATCGATTTGCTGCTCAAAAATCGAGCGTCCTACGCTATGGCTGATCGCATTCGATGCTGAAGCGGCACCGATTCGATATGCCGAGCTCAAGCGAGTCTTTGACGCGGGCGTCGCGACTCCGATGGGGACGGACACGTTCTGCGGCTTCGGCCAGTTCGGCGAGAATATGCGGATCGAAGTCGATCATTTAGCGCGCGCGGGGATTTCGCCGCTGCAGATCCTGAAGATGGCGACCAGCCAGGCCGCCGATCACCTTGGCGCGGCGGAACTGGGCAGTATCAGCCGGGGCGCGCAGGCAGATCTGGTCCTGTGATGGCAGTCCCGCCGAAGATATCAGTGCGCTCAAGAACATCGCGCTCGTCTTCAGAAACGGGAAAATCGCGGCCGGCGCTCAAACCTCGGCCAGCCATTAGTCATCCCGGACCGCGGCTTTCCGCGCGATCCGGGGTTGCGTCGCTCTCACTACTCAATACCGAATGGTGGCGGGCGGAAGACTCGCCATCCGCTACGCAACTCGTGATCACTTCTCGACCGTGATCGCTCCGAACCCGCCATCAGCTTCGCCGTTCGGAGCGGAGCTGAAGTAGAGCGAGTTCGCCTCCCCACCATCGGCTCCGGTGCCGTCCGGCAATGACCAGAGTCCATCAATCACCAGCGGTCCGACGCGGAAAACGCTCGCGGGTCAGGACCTGACCCAGTGCAATTCGAAAGGTTAGTGGAACACGTTGATATGCCCGGCGCCGAAATCTCCAACCAGCAACATTCCGCCCCAGAGTTCCTCTGTTATTGGCGGCGATCGTCATGCCCCCGGCGAGCTCAACGGGCCGCGCGCGGCAAAACGCCGCCCGAAGACGCCCTCTCGTGAAGACGTCGATGAGGCCGTGCCCGCGCCCCGCAACATCGTCATCTCTGGCGGCGTTCTGGAGGGCACAAGTTACGAAGAGCTGGCCGTTGATCGGCGCGATATTTGAACGGCGCGTAGCCGCCGGGGATCAACCGATCGCTGAAGTGCTGGTCAGAGTAACCGGCTGGTACTTGACGTCGTAAACCTCGTAAACCTCAACCTTCGCCTGACGGAAGTTGGTGGTAAATATAGTTTGCGCCGTTGAAGGAAGCGATCGCGAGGCCCATGTAAAGGGCATTTGTGTTGGAATCGGAAGGATTACCGAGCGACGAGTTGTCAACCCGGATTTTCGCCTCGCCCATATCGCTCGGCTGCCAGCCGGACTATTCCGTCCTCGCGGTCGAAGATAAATACGTCGCCTAAAGTTGCTTTTTTCCGGCGAACACATCGGTTGGGATTGCCGACGATTCCTGTCGGTCCTGCGACTGCGGTTGGCGTTGCGATAGGCGGCTAAATAATCGCCCGCCGAGGCGAGGGAAAAATCGTGCCAGTGGCGGTACAGAGATTAGATGTACCATTGTTGTTGGCGTTGACCCAGAAGGGACATCCGGGCAAGTCCTTACGACATCGATCAGACTGAGGAGTCGACAATTACTCAGCGCTTGCGGAAGTGACGATTACGGCACGATTGCCCATTTGCCTGCGGGGCCGCACTCGGCCTTGTTGACGACAGGCTGTCCGTTAGCAAATGAACTATCGCGCGCGAGCCTTACCTCACAGTGCTTTACGCTATCGGGCAGGCGCCGGCTGATCATCGCCGTGGTGCTGGAGTAGGCGCACTGGAGCCAGTACCCACGCCTGCTCGGCCCAAGATTCCAGGTGAGAACCGTTTCCTTCGAAAGTTTCTTCTCACTGTCATATACGAGCGACGCCTGCTCTGACGGCGGTCCTTCAAAGATAGTCACTTGGGCGAGCGCAATTGGCAGAGCGCCATAATCTACCGCCCACGGCGAGGGAGCGCTGGCTTTCTGCGCGGTCTGAATCGTCGCAGGACAACTGATATCTGCCGCGGCGGCGCGCGCTGAGTACGCGGCGCTCGTGACTATTAAGATTGCTTGCAGAGCAGCGCGCGTCCTGTTCATTCGATCCTCCCGGCTACCGATGCGGCATCTCGATCGCCCCGACGGCGTAGGCGACCGCGGCCGACGAGCTTAGCAGGTCAGCGGTGCTCTGGATCATGGTGAAGCGGGCGTTGGCGAGATCGCGATCGGCGGTGAGCAGCTCGACAATCGTGCTGAGCCCCTGCCTGTAGGTATCGAGGTTCGCGCTGTAGGCTTCGTTGGTCGCAGCCAGCAGCGCCTCGGCGTATTCGTATTTCTTTTGCGTCGATTCGAACTCGTAGTACGAACGCCACACCTCGGCGATCGCGCCGAGCTCGCTCGATTCAACGGTGGCGGCCGCCTCGGCGCGCGAGGCTTCGGCCTGCTTCAGATCGTTGAGACGTTTGAAACCGGTGAAGATATCCCAATCCAGCATCATCTGAGCGCGGTATCGCGGCTGCGAGACCGTGGCCGTGGGGCCGAGGAATTGGTAATTCCACACCTGTTCGCCGTATTCGCCGAGCACGTCGACCATAGGATAGAACTCGGCGCGGGCACGCCTGACGCTCGCCTCGCTTGCATTCAGCGTGGCGACCTGGGCTGCAAGATCGGGACGCTGACGCACTGCGTCCCTAATCAGTTCATCGACTTCGTGGCCGAGCGACTTGGGTATTGATTGGCTCGCCAGGCTTTCGACCTCGAGCGGAGTGTTAGCCGCGACGCCGATCGCGAGCGCCATGCTGGCTTCTGACTCGCGCACGACGAGGCGCGCGCTTGCGAGGTCGTATTCCGATTGCGCGACGCGCTCGCGCGCCAGCAACAGCTCCGGCAACGTTGCGAGACCGAGGTCAACGCGCCGCTGCACCGCATCGTTGTCGGTTTTCGCGAGCTCGAGGTTCTGCTGAGCCGCGGTCACGCCCGCGTGCGATGCCGCCAGCGCATAGAATGCGCGCTGGGTGTTGAAGACCACGGTTTGCAACTCGCGGTTGAAAGCGAAATTGGAGGCCGCCAGCTGATTGCGCGCAGTTTCGTCGTCGGCATCGCGCCGGCCGAAATCGAGCAGTATGTAGGTGAGCCTCAGTGCCGGCTCAGCGTACCACTGTTTGAAGGGGGCAATTGTGCTCCCGGGCAGTTCGATGATCTGCCGCGTATAACCCGCGTCCGTCTCGCTGCTGACCGTCGGATAGTATGCCGCACGCGAGGAGCCGTAGGCGGCAGCCGCAACCCGCGCCCGCTGCCATGCCACGCGAGTATCGGGATTGTTGGTGAGCGCGACGGTGATCAAGCGCGAAAGGCCGATCTGTCCGTGCGACGGTTCCGGGGGCGCGCTCGGCACTTGCTGCGGCGCGCGTTCGGCTTGCGGCACAACATAGTCGCCCGCATACTTCGGCGCCGGCGACCAGGGACGATCAGCCGCGGCGGGCGCGTAGTGGTTCGGAGTGATTTCCGGCGCCTCCGCGAAGTAGGAGCATCCCACGACGCTGCCCGCGGCCGCCAGAAGGAGCCAGGCGCGAATGGCACATCGTCTCGCCCGAAAACGTCTTCGCTGCTTTTGTCCGAGCCCTGCGCCGCGCATGCTGCACGCTCCTTTGTGCCGCGTCCGGTCCGCGGCATCCTGATTGCCGGCATCCGGCCAAGCCTAATTGAATCTGGCGCGATGCTTAGGGACAATCGGATTCGGATCGATTTTTGCGCGATGGGGAACGTGCCAATCGGGAGGAGATTCGTGACAGGCGCAGCGACGCTGGCCGCGGCCGTGGGGCTCAGTGGATGCGACCCCGTGGTCAATATCGCGGGCGCCAACTTTCCAGCCTGGCTAATCTGCGCGATCACGGGCGCGGTGCTGGCGGCGTTGATTCGTCCGATCTTTCTGTGGACTCAAATCGAGCCTTACCTGTGGCCCCTGCCGCTGGTTTATCTTTCACTCGGCGTATTGATGGCTTCCATCGTCTACCTGATTTTCTTCAACCGCATCTGAAGGCACGCGCGATGGCTCCCGACGCCGGAGAAGGCGAAAGCATAGCGCGGCTGGCAAGCGCGCGGGTCTTGAGCGTGCTGATAATTGCCGCCGCGATCGTCGTCGGCATCTACGTCACTCGCATATATTATGTTTACCCGCGCACCGACGACGCGTACGTGCGGGCCAATATCGTCGGTATCGCCCCGCACGTGAGCGGACCGATCGTCAGTCTGCCCGTGGTAGACAATCAGCACGTTGACAAGGGCGATCTGCTCTTCGAGGTCGATCCTCGCCCCTACCAGGATGTCTTCAACAAGCTCGACGCGCAGCTCAAGCTTACGCATTTGGATGTCAACGCCTATGAAGATGCGATCCGCGCCGCCACCGCCGAGCAGCATCGGCGCGAGGCCGACGCCGCTTACGCGCGCCAGTACTTGCATCGCATCGAGCCGTTGCTCACCAAGCATTACGTGACCGCCAACGACGTGTTCAATGCGCGCTCGCGAGTGGAGGCTGAGGAAGCGGGGGTGCGCAACGCCGCGTCCGAAGTGAAGCGCGCGCAAAATCAGCTCGGCAAGTTCGGCGATATCAATGCCCGGCTCAAGGCGGCGGAGGCTGAAGTCGCGGACGCAAAGCTGAATGTCGAATACTGCTACGTCACAGCGCCTTTCGACGGCTACGTGACCAACCTCAACATCGCGGTCGGCCAGTATGCGAACGAGGGGCGCGACGTTCTCGCGCTGGTCGACAATCGCGTGTGGTACGTGATCGCGAATTACCGCGAGAACTTTATTTCCCACATCAAGCCCGGCATGAGGGTGGACGTGTTTCTGCTCGCCTACCCCAATCATCGCTTCCGCGGCACGGTGCAGGGCCTCGGCTGGGCGCTCTATCAGACCAACGGCGCGACAGTTGAAGGTCTGCCCTCGGTCGAGCCGACGCTCAACTGGGTGCGGCTCTCGCAGCGCTTTCCGGTGCGGATCACGCTAGATGACCGCGACCCCAATTATCCGTTCCGGATGGGCGCGACCGCCGTGGTGACGATCCAGGGCTTCAGATGAGCGCGCCCGGCAACACGATCGCTGCCCGGGCCCCGCGCTCGCATCGATTCACCGGGTCGCGCTCGCCGCTGATCAACTACCTGGCCGAAGAGCTATCAGTTCGGCCGGGCCGCCTGATGCGTGCAATCCGGCTCGCGATGATATGCGCGGTCGGCAACGGCCTGATGGCCGCCGCGCACGTCGACAATATTCTCGGCGCCTACCTGCTGTGGGCGGTCGCGGCCGCGCCGCGCGCGATGATGACGCCGATCGAGGCGAGCAGGCTTATCGTGATCCAGGGCGTGATGCTCGCGCTCGCAGTTCCGCTCGCGGGCGTGCTGGTCGAGGCGCCGTGGATGTACGTGCCGCTGTTTGCGATCTTCGTCTCGGTGCACGTGTACTTCGTCAAGCGGTACAACCTCTCGAACGCGTGGCTGCTGATAGGTGTGACGGTGCTCGACACCTTCTACGGAATTGTTTTTGATCCGCGCAATTTCGGATGGGACGCAGCGGCCACTTTTGGCGGCGGCGTGCTCGCCTTCGGTACGATCATGCTGTTCGATTCGTACCTGTGGCCGGACCCGGCCGAAGCGCAGCTACTCGAGTCGATCAGCATGAACCTGGAACGCTCGCGCGAGCGCCTGTTGCTCGTGCGCGGCGGATTCTTCGACCGGAGACTGCGTCCCGAGCTTCCGCGCGCGCCGGCGATTTCCGACCTGCCGACCCACCTGACACTGCTGAACCGCGCCGATCGTGAAGGCGCGAGTGCGCGGCGTAAGGCGGAACTGCTCGGCGTGATCACTGCCAACGAACGGCTGCATCTCGAAGTGGCCAAGGTGCTCGCCATCGCGCGCGCCCGAGTCTCGATGCAGTTTCGCCATCTGATCCAAGCCGAGACGCAAGAAGCGATCGACGCGATCGCGGCGGCAATTGGGCAGATGATCGAGCACGTCGCGAATGGCCTTATCGGCCCGTACGATCCGGCGCAGGCCGTTCTCGATCGCGTGACCGCGGCGCTCAAGGCGCTCGACGAGCGCTCGTTGACGATCGGCTTCAGCCGGATGGGCGCGGCCGATCCGGCCGAAGTGAGCAACCTGTCGGCGCTTTTTCTTTCGCTGCAGCACCTCGCGCGCCTTACCGAGCGCCGCGCCGAGTATCCGACGTTGGCGCTGAGCGAGGGAGCCAAGCTCGCGGCGGCGCAACCGGTCCTCGACCCCGAATTGCTTCGCTACTGCACGAAGCTCGCGGCTGCGATGACCGTGATGGTGATTATCGCGCTTACCACACAGCGCGCGGAGTTGACGGCGGCGCTGTGGACCGTGCTAATCGCCGGACTGCCCACTTACGGCGCGACGATGCGCAAGATGATGCTCAGGTTCGGCGGTGTGGTTGTCGGCGGCGCGATCGCGCTCACCACGATTATCGTCGTGACGCCGAACTTCGACACGATCCTGACTTACATGATCGTCACCTTTCTGGTCCTTGTTTTTCTCGCGTGGGCCGCGCAGAGCAGCAGCAGGATCGCATACGCCGGGAGCCAGGCGGGTACCACCTTCGTGCTGGTGTTCGTGGGGCTCAGCCCGAGCGAACAGATTTACGAACCGCTCTGGCGCGTATGGTCGGTCATCCTTGGAGTAATCGTTACCGCCACGGTTTTTCTCCTGATGTGGCCCGAGTATGCGGGCGACACGATGCTGCCCCGGCTCAAGAGGCTGCTCGGCTTGAATCTCAGGCTGATTCCCGTGCGAGCAGCGCCGATCGACGATGCCGTGATCGACGAAATCGAAAACGACTCGACCAACACCCTGAGCGAGCTGCTTGGTATTGCCGATGACGCGCGCCTCGAGGGCCCGCACTGCGGCTTCAGCGCCGATAGCCTGGTCAATGCGGCGGGAAGCTTGCGCCGCATCGCGTATCGCCTTGGCATGATCGCGGGCGGTACTACGCGGGTGCTGCCGCTCTCGAGCGAAACCCAGGCGGCACGCGACCTGGTCGGCGCGGCCTTCGGGCGCCGCCTGATCGCGTGGCAGGAGTACTTCGCCGCGGGGCGGCCGTTCAATCAGCAGGCTGCAGCCGCGATTTTCGAGCGAAACCGCGCCGACCAGCTCGAGGAAAACCTGAGAGATCTCGAGCAGCGCATCTCTGCTTCGTCGTACGCGGAGGTCGCGGCATGGCCGCAGGAGCAGCGCCGCACGATACTCGCCGAGGTCGAGTCGTGGCGGAGAATCCTGGTGCTGGCGGGAGAGCTCGATCAGCAGTTCTACGAGATACCCGCGGGGCGCCCGAGTGCCGTGCGCTTGTCGGAGGGTGACGCTGCATAGTATGGCTCCGGGGACGTCGCGCACGCTCGCAAGTTGAGGCGCCGCGCGACCAACGCGGAGGAGTTCCACATGCCGGCGAAAACGAAAAAGAAGGCCAAACCATCGAAGCCGAAGAAATCAGCCGCAGGATCGAAACCGGCGCGCGCGACGCCGCGCAAAGTAGCGAAGCCGGCCTCTGTCAAGCGCTCCTCCAGCCAGGCGCGGGATCGCGACGAGATTCTCTCGGTCTCGAAAAAGTGGTGGGACGCCAATCGCCTCGGCAGCATCCCGATGATGTGCGAGGCGTTCGTTGGCGGTGACAAGTTCCACGGCTTCAACTTGAACGGCCACACCTACTACGCGCTCGACGAATGGGTGCAGCTCTGGAAATACCTCGCGCACGTGATGACGGCGGCGGCGCAACCTGACAGCGAGGAAGCCGCGATGGGCGCGCCGCGCGACGTGCGCCTCGTAATTCGCGGCGACATGGCGTTTCTTACCGCGGAGTCAGTCTTCACGGTCAACGTGCTGCCGACTTCCGACGCCGAGTCGGCGCTGCTGCCGGGGCCAGGCAGTGTCGCGCGCATCCCGTTCCGCGCGACCGAAATATTCGTGCGCGAAGATCACGAGGGCAAACCGGTCTGGAAAATGTGGCACTTTCACGCATCGCCGCGAGCGCCTGAGGGTGAGCGCAGGATGGGTTTCTGAGCGCGCGAGACGATGAAAAAAGTTCGCCGCTTCGGATTTGGAATCGAGAGCGCGAACGCGCGCAGCTACCTTGAGCACGCGCGCCTCGCCGAAGAACTGGGCTTTGGAATCTGCTGGATCCCCGAAGATTTGTATCGCGGCGCGTTCACACTCGCAGCCGGAATCGCGAGCGCAACCAGCCGGCTCGAGATCGGGCTCGGAATTCTCAACCCCTACGTGCGCCATCCGGCGACGATCGCGATGGAACTGGGCGCGCTCGAGGAACTGTCGGGCGGTCGCACGGTGCTTGGAATCGGCGCCGGCTTGAGAGGATGGATCGAAGGCCAGCTTGGCATTCCGTATCGCAAGCCCTCAAGCGCTATGCGCGAGACGATCGAAATCGTGCGCGCACTGTTCAGGGAAGAAACTGTCGACTACGCGGGCGAGGTCTTCCGAATCTCGAACTATCGTCTCAATTTCAAGCCGCCGCGATCGTCGGTGCCCACTTATCTCGGCGTGCTCGGGCCGAAGAACCTGGCGATGGCGGGCGAGATCGCCGACGGATTGATCCTGTCGGCGATGACCAGTCCCGCCTACGTGCGTTACGCGCTCGACCAGGTACGAAAGGGCGCGACGAGAGTGGGACGCTCGCTCGCTGATTTCGAGGTCAGCGCCAATCTCTTCATTTCGATTGCCGAAGACGAGCGCGCCGCGCGCGACGCGGTCAGACCGTTCCTCGCGACGCTGCTGTCATTCATGGGCGACCAGACGGACCATCCGATGTTCGCGACCGCGGGTTTCGAGCCGGAGGAGATCAAGCAGTTCGCGATCGCTGCGCGCGAGAAAAGATCTGCAGCGCACTTGGTGAGCGACAGGTTCATCGACGCATTCGCGATCGCCGGCAGTCCCGAGCGATGCCGCGCCGGACTCGCCGCGCTGGTCGAAGCGGGACTTGAAACGCCGGCTGCGTTCGAGGTGCCGGGCGTGAATCCTGCCGACACGCTCCGCGCGGTACATCGTCATTTGATGCCGCATTTTCTGTGAGCGCCGGCTTTCCGAGCGGAGATTGGAGAGACTCTTCAACTCTGGCGGTCGACTCGCCGCGCGCCCGAAGTCTCTGTTGCAACTGCGTCGATGAAATCCACCAAGCCATCACCGCATTCCGTGCGCAGCAACTTCGCTCCGAATGACTTCAACGCGTCGCTTAACTTAGCCTCGTCACTAACGGGGCGTAGTCAGCCGCGCGCGGTAGGACTCTTCGATCTCGCGCGCGATCGCGAGCGTGCCGCAAAGTCGTCCTACTTGCTCAAGTGGCGCGTCGCACCGCGCTGATTCGCCAGCTCCATATCGCCGGCGGCTTGCGATCTGCTGAGCACTATCAGCGGCCCGTTTGTGAGGCGGAAATCTTTGCGCGCCTAAGGCCAGCACGCTAAAGCCGTCGAGCTTGGGCAGGCGGAGGCTCGGTCCACTGGTAGCCGAACATCCGCTCGGTCTGCGCGTTAACGAGGACAATCGTGCCCTTCGTGTTGACGATAACTTTTGCATCCGCCGCCGCCTCTAGCAGCGCTCGGGAAAATTCGGCTCTTGAAGTTCCGACCCGCAGCCCGGGATTTTCTTTTCGCGCTGATTCCAAACCTCGGCAGGATGAAGGCGAAGCTCCATGTCGCGCGGTTGCTTTAGGCGTGCGGCGCTGGGGAGGGTGCAGATAGACCGCCAAAGATTGAGGCGGCTGCCATCGCGCTATCGGCATGCGCCAATAAAATGACGCGTCACTTTGAGAGCTCTCGCGCATAGAGGTGGATTGCGCGCGTATCGTCTCGCGGGCCTCTCCCAATAGGCCGCGCGGCGTGCTATAAAATTTCGTGCCCGGAGATCGCTGAATGATTATCCTCGCTGCCAATATCCATGCCCCCTCACGCCGAAGGGGCACTGCGCACCGTGGCAGCGCGTCAGGATTAATCAGCGGTCATTAGGTAGAACTCTCAACTGACGATCTTTACGAAGCGGCCACGGATGCCAGACGGCATTCGCGGCCGCTTTTGTTTTTCAAACTCGCGCTTGGGCGCGGAAAGAGAGGCTTTCGCCATGCTTCTTAGAGTCAACAACCTGCGCAAGACCTTCGGCGACTTCACTGCAGTCGAGGACGTGTCATT